>NZ_LAMZ01000001.1:600000-900000 GCF_025558165.1 Candidatus Pelagibacter ubique HIMB140
TTTATTGCATTTCCTCCAGCTCCACCTACTCCTAAAACTAAAAGTCGTGGCTGCAGTTCTTTTATCTCTGGTGCTTTAAAGTTAATTGTCATCTTATTTCCCCTCGTTGTTATTTAAATGTTTTTCCCATTTAAGACTTGCTCGATTTAAATTTGCTTTTTTTCTTGCTGATGTCTTAAATTTTTCAAATGCTGTTGGTTCCCATATTTGAAAAGTTTGACCTTGACCAACAAACAACATACTATTTTTTATTTTTGCATGTTTTAGTAATTTTGATGAAAGAGAAATTCTGCCTTCACTATCAAACTGTAAATTAGTACTTTCTGCCAATATTGATGTTGCAAAATAATCTCTTTTTTCCTCAAAAGGGTTTAAAGAGTCTATAGCAGAGGAAATTTTTTCAATTCTGTCTTGAGAGCATGCTTCTATCGAATAATTATTAAAAGATGGATAACAAATAACACCATTATAACCTAAATTAGACAAATGAGATCTGAAGCTAGCAGGCACAGATACTCTCCCTTTTTTGTCCAATCTGTTCTCGTAAGTAGATAAAAACATGTTTTTTTAATTTTATAAATTCCATAAATGGGAATATATGGGAATATATGGGTATTTAAAAAGATAGTCAAATGTTGATTCTTTGCTTAATTAAAGGCATTTTAAGAGGAAAATTCTAATTAATGATTTGAAATTGAAGAGATCTTTCATTTATTTGGTTGCTGAAATAATGAGGATACTTATTCTCGCTCCATTTAAATTTATGCTTCTAGCTTTAAAAATAATTCTATAGATCTTTAATTTTCTTGTTTTTTTAAACTGTGAAGTGCCAGATAAACTATAAGCCGGGTTCTGTCATTTAAACCTATCATTTATCTAGGCTTAAGATCACTCTTAAGCTCAAGCAACTAACCCTGATGACTAGCCAAGGACGGCTTTTAGTTTTGCAACAATGTCATCTCTACTTAGTTTTGCTCCCAGTGGGGTTTTCCAGCGTTCATTGTTACCAATAGAACCGGTGCGCTCTTACCACACCTTTTCACCCTTGCCACGTTATGGCGGTTTATTTTCTGTGGCACTATCCCTAGGGTTTCCCCCGCCAGGCATTACCTGGCACTGTGTCCTTGTAGAGCCCGGACTTTCCTCTTTAAAATAAATTAAAGCGATAAGTCATTTATCTGGCAAAGTGAACTTATAATTAAACTTAAAAATTACAAGATAATTTAATTCAGCTTTTTTATTAGGTTTTCACTTATTAACAAACATTCTTTATCAATTTTTCCATTTATCAATTCTTGTCTAAATCTTCTTTGAAATGCAATTGTTATATATTTGTTATATTTATTTTTATTAATTTTTGTGTTTTTAAAATAACCAATTTTATAAAGATTGTTTATAAATTTTAATTTCAATGAATTGTTTACAATTAAACTCCTATCTTTTTTGATTTTAGATAAATTTAAATTATGCCAGATTCCAATTTTATTTTTTGATAACAATTGCCATGGAAATTTTTCACCAGGATCTTTTTTTCTATCTGGAGCTATATCAGAATGACCTAATATAGAATCTGAAGCTATATTGTATTTTTTAATTAAATATCTTGTCAATTTAAGTACAGAATTCATTTGTTTTTTTGAAAACTTTTTATATTTAAATTCATGACCAGGGTTGTTTATTTCTATTCCTATAGAGTTTTTATTTAAAGATTTATATTTTTTCCAATTTGAAACTCCTGCATGCCAAGCAATATAAGAGTCGGGAACCATTCTTAAAATTTCACCATTATTCTTTATAAAATAATGACAACTTACTTTAGAATTATTATCTAATAATTTGTTAATTGCTTTTTTTTCATCTTTCATTCCTGTGTAATGAAAGATAACAAAGTTAATTCTATCTAAACTTCTTTTTTTGGAATCAAAATTAGGTGAATAGTTTCGAATTATTTTCATACTCAATTTGGGGTCTATTTTCACCAATTATTAAACACTTTGTTGACATTTTTCTAAATTAAAAAACACTTTAATATAAAAAATTATATAATATAAGATGAGCAATGCTTAAGAAAATATTAATAATATCTGTTCTAATTTTCCTACAAGGATTTAGTGCTTATGCTGGATCAGATGGAGAAACGACTTTAAATGAAAAAAAGACTGAACAAGTAAAAAAAACTAGAGATTGCTTTGAAAAACTTAATAGAGCAACTTTTTCGTTCAACCAAGGTCTTGATAAAGCATTGTTAAAGCCTATTGCCGAAGGTTATAGAAAGTTACCAGAGGGAGTGCAAACAGGTACAAGTAATGCTGTTAGAAATTTATCTAACTTAATAACAATACCAAACAATGTTTTGCAAGGTGATGTAAAAACTGCGCTAGTAAATACTGGAAGATTATTAGTAAATAGCACCATTGGAATTTTAGGAGTTGTTGATGTTGCTAATAAAATGGGATTTCCAAAATATGAAAGAGAAGATTATGGCCAAACGTTAGGGAAATGGGGATTTGGACCAGGTTGCTATCTTGTACTTCCAGTGCTAGGACCATCTACTGTCAGAGATACTACTGGATCATTTGTAAACGTATTAGGCGGAGACCCTTGGTACAACGTTTCTACTCATGGTAATAATGAATTTTTAAGTGAAGGAGTTTATTTGGCGTCAAAAGGTATAAGTGGTATCGAGTTTAGAGCAAATAACATCGAGTCACTTGAAAACTTAGAAAAAAATTCAATAGATTTTTATGCTTCTATTAGAAGTTTATATTTACAAGATAGAGAAAATAAAATTAAAAATCTTCAAAGAGGAAACTTAGAAATAATTTTTGAAGATGATAATGACTGGGAAGAAATCGAAAACAAATAGTCAATTATTACATAATAATGAAAAAATTACTTATATTATTAGTCCTGTTTAATCTTAATTTAACAAATAGTTTCTCGATTGAGGCTGACGTTTTTGTTCAATCCACTGTTAATAGAGCTGCTGAAACTTTAAGTAGCGGTCTAACAAAAGAGGAAAGGATGGATGAATTGAAATCGATAGCCTTAGACACAGTTGATATAAGAGGTATAGGTTTCTATTCGCTTGGAGCACATAGGAAAACCGCATCTGACGAACAAAAAAATGAATATGAAAAAGTATTCACTGAATATTTTTTACAAAGTTTCTCAAGTAGATTGGCAGAGTATTCTAATCCAATTATAAACGTCGATTCAAAAAAAAAAATTAATGAAAACTATACTATAGTCTCAAGCACTCTTGCGGCGACTGATAAGAGACCAGCTGTAAAAATAGATTGGAGAATCTATACAAAAAATAAGGAACAACCACTTATTAGAGATCTTATTATTGAGGGATTAAGTTTAGCAAGAACTCAGAAAGAGGAATTTAATTCAATTATCCTGAGTGCTGATGGTGATATCAATGCCTTAATTTCAAAATTAAGGGATTTTTCAAACAGCTAATAAATTTTGAATATTTCAACTAAATCTATACTTTTAATTTCAGCTTTAACTTCTTCATTTTTTTTAATTTATTCATCATACAAAGGGACAATCTTATACTTTGTTAACGAAGCGTTAGAAGACACTTTTGTGGGTGGAAGTACATCTGATATTTCAATTTACCTGTGGTTTACTATTTCTGGAATTTTAATACTCATAACTCTCATGTTTCTATTTTTTCTAAAAATAAAAGATTTAAAAAGTCAAAAGATAATTGTTACGGGTTTAACAGTTTTTTGGATTACAATTTCAATATTTTTAATACTTATAAATTTATCAAATTTTTGGATTTCGTTGATTACTTTAACTGTTGGTGTTCTTTCATTTTTAGCTATGAAAAATCTCAAAAAAATAATAATTGCTGAATTAAATAAAAAAGGATTAACAGATAAAGAAATATATCTGTTACAAAAATTAGCAGGTATAACTAAAGATTAAGTTTGGTGGGCCCGCCAGGACTCGAACCTGGGACCAATACATTATGAGTGTACTGCTCTAACCAACTGAGCTACAGGCCCAAAACATTTGTTAGATATATCATTTCTATCAAGTTATCAATTAAAGATAAATCAATAATGGTGGGCCGTGTTGGTTACGCTCCAACTACCCCTGCAATGTCAATGCAGTACTCTACTATTGAGCTAACGGCCCAATCTAACTTTCTAAGAAACTTTTTAGTTGTTTAGATCTACTTGGGTGCTTTAATTTTCTAAGTGCCTTGGCCTCGATCTGCCTGATTCTTTCTCTTGTTACAGAAAACTGTAAACCTACTTCCTCTAAAGTATGATCAGTATTCATACCTACACCAAACCTCATTCTTAATACTCTTTCCTCTCTTGGGGTTAAGGTAGATAAAATTTTTGTAGTTGCTTCACCAAGATTAGATTTAATAGCTTGCTCTAATGGAGCTAAAGCTTTTGTATCCTCTATAAAATCTCCTAGACTGCTATCTTCTTCATCACCTACTGGTTTCTCAAGTGAAACTGGTTCTTTTGAGATTTTTAATACTTTTCTAACCTTGTCTAAAGGCATTCTAAGTTTTTGAGCTAATTCTTCAGGTGTTGCCTCTCTACCAAATTCACTTAAGATTAATCTTTGAGTTCTCACTATTTTATTAATCGTCTCTATCATATGAACAGGTATACGAATTGTTCTTGCTTGATCTGCAATTGATCTTGTAATTGCTTGTCTAATCCACCAAGTTGCATATGTAGAAAACTTATATCCTCTTCTATATTCAAATTTGTCAACTGCTTTCATTAATCCAATATTACCTTCTTGAATTAAATCTAAAAATTGCAATCCTCTATTTGTGTATTTTTTAGCTATTGAAATTACCAATCTTAGATTAGCTTCGACCATCTCCTTTTTAGCTATTCTAGATTCTTTTTCACCTTTCTGAATTCTACTTACTAATTTTTTAAAATCAGTAACAGAAATTCCAAGTTTGTGACTAATTTCTATAAGTCTTTCTCTGATATTTTTGAATTCATCTTTATTTTTTGCAAAGAACTGCTTCCATACTAAATTTGTATCTAAAAATTTCTTAAGATTAGGGTTAATTTCATTTCCAACATAGAACTTTATAAATTCATTTCGTGGTATTTTTTGATCCATTGCAAGTCTTAAAAGATTACCTTCTAAAGAAATTATTTTTTTATTTTCAACATAATGTTTTTGAACGAGTTCTTCTAAAACTGAAGGGGAAAGTTGAAGTGATTTTATATTTTCTAAAATATCATTTACTAATTTCTCATAACTTTTTTCTTTCGCAGGAGTAAAGTTTTGGGTATTTAAAACACAATCTAACTTTTCTTTCTGATATTTAATAAGTTTTGAATATTCTTTAGTTAACGTATTTACTGTTTTTAGTACTTTTGGTTTAATTTCTGTCTCCATTGCTGCAAGAGTTGGATTAAAATCATCATCTTCATCTGAAGAACCATCTTCTTTCTCTGTCTCACCAGCATTTTTTTGTTTAGCACTTGGTCCAGTTGACTCATCTTCCATATAGTTTGTATCGATATCTATAATTTCTCTAACTAGTATTTCATCTTTTTGGAGTTTGTCATTCCACTCAAAAAATTGTTGAGCTGTAATTGGGCTCTGTGACAACGCAATTAACATTACATCTTTTCCAGCCTCTATTCTTTTTGCAATTGCAATTTCTCCCTCTCTTGAAAGTAACTCAACACCTCCCATTTCACGCAAATACATTCTGATAGGATCGTCACTTTTCTCAATTGTTTTTCCTTCCTCTTTATTTGAATTTTCTTTTTTTCTTAGAATTTTAAAATCTGATTTTTTTTCAACTAATGAAATATTTTCGTCTAAGATATGGATGAAAGCTTGAGCAAGATTTTCGTCTGATAAATTTCTTTTACCTAAAGATTTGCTTAATTCTTCGTAAGTTATAAAACCTCTATGGGTTCCTCGACCCATTAATCTAGCAAATGATTTTGTAATTATTCTTTCCACAGCGATAAAGTTGAAAGTCTTATATAATGTCAAATCTGTAAAAATCCATTACAAATTTGTCCTGATTAATTGAGATTCTGCTTTTTTTTAAGCTCTTTTAGCTCATTAAATGTGCTCTCACTCATATCGACTGAGAACTTCGACTCTAACTCTTGAATTCTAAACTCAAGATCATAATTCAAGAGATCTCTTGAGATATCTTCAAGCAATTCAATGATTTTCTGTTCATCTTCATAATTATTTTTTAAAATATATTTTATTGGTGCAAACTTATTTATTTTTTCAATTATCTGACTATCTAAATTTAAGTCCTGAACAGATATTTGATCTTCAGATTTTAAAACTTCAATTATTTGATAAAAGATTTTTTTATTAATTTCAGTAAATAATTTTACACTTTCAATTAAATGAATATTTGATTGCATTAAATTTAAATTATTAATTACCAAATAAATCAAAGAAAATTCTTTAAGCTCAACTCCAGATAAAGATTGACTATCGTTATAATGTTTCTTGGTAGCGTCTAAAGATTTGGTTGGTTTTTTATACGATTTTTTATTTTTTTGATTTGAATGAGGAGTTAATTCTGCAATTTTATCTAAAAAATATTCTAATACATATTTTTTTATGTAATCGTCCTTAATACTGTTTGCAACCTCTCTTAACCTTTTTTCAAATATAGCCATAGAAGAAGGATTATTTTCAGTTTGTTTTTTATAGTGACTAAAAATAAATTGATGAATTGATAACTTAGATTGTTTGGTAAATTCTATGAAATTAGCTTTTCCATTTTTATTCACATAACTATCAGGGTCTTCTTTATTTGGTAAAAATAAAAATGAAATTTGTTTTTCTGGTTTTAATTCTTTAATTGAATTTTCCGCAGCCCTTAATGCTGCTTTATACCCACTTTCATCTCCATCAAAGCAAATAATGATATCATCAAAAAATTGATTAAGTATCAAAATCTGTTTATCAGTAAGTGAAGTACCAAGATTTGCAACAGCATTATCAATTCCGTTTTTACTTAAACCAACAACATCCATGTAGCCTTCAACTAAATAAATATGATCTACTTTGTTTGATAATTTTCTAGCTAAATCTAGATTATATAAGTTTGATCCTTTTTTAAAAAATAAAGTTTCTGGTGAATTAATATATTTTGCAAGATAATCTAATTTCTCTATTATTCTTCCACCTAAGGCAATTGGTTGTCCTGTTATATTGTTAATTGGGAAAATTAATCTTCCTCTAAATCTTTCAATATAAATTTTCTTTTTTTCATCATAATAAAACAATCCAGTTTCAACCAAGGTTTGTTCGCTATATTTATTTTTTAATTCTTCAAAAATATTTGGATTTTTTTCCACATATCCTATTTTAAATTTTTTTACATCCTCTTTACTTAAAGATCGATTTTTTAAGTACTCTCTAGCATTTGAATATTGTTCGTTTTTGATCAACTCATTATGGTAAAAATTAACATATTCATTATAGATTGATTTATATTCATTCCATTTTTTTTCTCGTTCTTCATCTTTTTTTGAAAACAAATATGGTTGCATGCCCGCTAGTTGCGCCAAATGTTTAACTGCTTCTCCAAACTTTAAATTCTGAGTTTTCATTACAAAATCAAAAATATTTCCATGTTCTGACGTAGCAAAACAATGATAAAATTCTTTTTCATCATTAATTGTAAATGAAGGTGTTTTTTCGTTTTTGAATGGAGACAAACCTACAAATTCTTTTCCTCTTTTTTTTAGTGAGACTGTTTTTGAAACAACTGTTGATACTTTCAACCTTGTCTTGATTTCATCTAAATACTCTTTGGGGTATTTCATCAACTATTTAATAATCCCTTAATTATCGATCCAGCTTTAGAAAAATCAATTTCATCAGAATGAGATTTCTTTAACTCACCCATTATTTTGCCCATATCTTTAATAGAACTAGCACCTAACTTAGAAATTAATTCAGCACATAGTTTTTTGGTGTCTTCTTCGCTCATTTGTTTAGGCAGAAAACTGCATAAAATATCATATTCATTTTGTTCAACTTCTAATAAGTCTGATCTGTTATTTTTTTTATAAATCTCAATAGATTCGGCTCTTTGTTTAACCATTTTTTTTATAAGCTTTTTAATATCTTCATCATCTGTATCTTTTTTGTTGGGCCCAGAACGATTTGCAATGTCTAAATCTTTAATAGAAGATAAAATTAACCTGTAGGTTGATATTTTATTTTTATCTTTCGATTTTAGAGCATTTTTGTATTCGTTTTCGATAGTGTTCTTTAATGACATAATTTTTTTAATCTACTTCAAAGAAAAAATTCTTCAAAAGAAAAATTGTTTTTTTACAATTTTATAATACATCTCTGTTGCGATAATAAAGCAATTATTGTATTAACCTTTAACTCATGAGTTGTAATTGATCAAAAATTCAAAAAAAATAAACTCAAAAAATAATCATCAAATTAATACAGGTGTTTTAGTTCTTGAAAATAAGAAAGTATTTAAAGGAATTGGTATTGGCTACGAAGGTGAAGCAACTGGAGAAGTATGTTTTAATACTTCTTTAACTGGTTACCAGGAAATAATCTCAGATCCATCCTATGCTGGTCAAATTATCAATTTTACGTTTCCACACATTGGAAATGTAGGTACCAACAGAGAAGATATAGAGTCTGACAAAATATGGACTAAGGGAGTAATTTTTAATTCAGAAATAACTGATCCATCAAATTACAGAGCTTACTTAAATCTAGATTCATGGCTAAAGAAAAATAAAATTGTTGGACTCACTGGTTTAGATACTAGAAGTTTAACAAATTTTATTAGAGATAAAGGAGCACCAAAAGGAACAATTGCTTTCTCAAAAAAACAAAAATTCAATTTAAGCAAACTAACAAATACTACTTTAAAATGGAGTGGATTAAAAAACCTTGATCTTGCTAAAGAAGTATCAACTCCAAAAAATTATATTTGGAAAGGTTTTAAAACTTGGAAAAAGAAAGATGGATTTGTCAAAAATAAAAAAAATCAATTTCATGTTGTTGCAATTGATTATGGTATTAAAAAAAATATTTTAAGATATTTTTCTGATTTTAATTGCAAAGTGACAGTTGTGTCATGTGCAACCTCTGCAGAAAATATAATTAAACTTAAGCCTAATGGAATATTTCTATCAAATGGACCTGGTGATCCTGCTGCAACTGGAAAATACGCGATAAATATTATCAAAGAACTTATAAAAAAAAATCTACCAATATTTGGAATTTGTTTGGGACATCAAATTTTAGCTCTGGCCCTAGGAGGTAAAACAAAAAAAATGAAACTAGGTCATAGAGGAGCTAACCATCCTGTAAAAAATTTAGTTCACGGTAATGTAGAAATAACAAGTCAAAATCATGGATTTAAGGTAGTTGAAGAAACTTTGCCCAAAAATATTCAAGTAACCCATCAATCTCTTTTTGACAGTAGTGTTGAAGGAATTAAATTAAAAAACAAACCTATATTTTCAGTGCAGTACCACCCTGAGTCTAATCCAGGACCTCAAGACAGTATCTATTTATTTCAAGAATTTATTAACAATATGAAAAAAAATGCCAAAAAGAAAAGATCTTAAAAAAATTTTAGTTGTTGGAGCGGGTCCAATTATTATTGGTCAAGCATGTGAGTTTGATTATTCAGGAACACAAGCTTGCAAAGCTTTAAAAGATGAAGGTTATAAAATTGTTTTAATTAATTCTAACCCTGCAACAATAATGACAGATCCAGATGTTGCAGATAAAACTTATATAGAACCAATCACATTAGAGGTTCTTGAAAAAATTCTTATAAAAGAAAAACCTGATGCAATTCTTCCAACAATGGGAGGTCAGACTGCTCTTAACCTTGCAATGGAGGCAGAGAAAAAAGGGATATTACAAAAATACAAAATAGAACTTATTGGGGCAAATTCTAAAGCAATTTCTAATGCTGAAGATCGAAAGAAATTTAGAAAAAATATGATTGATATTGGTTTAGATTTACCAAAGTCTGAAATTGTTAATAACATTAATCAAGCTTCTAAAGTTCTTAATAAAATTGGTTTACCTGCAATCATAAGACCTGCATTTACTTTAGGTGGTCTAGGCGGTGGGATAGCGAAAAATAAAAAAGAATATCTTAAAATTATAAAAAATGGATTGTACGAGTCCCCTGTAAGCCAAGTTCTTGTAGAAGAATGTCTAGAAGGTTGGAAAGAATTTGAGATGGAAGTTGTAAGAGATAAAAAAGATAATTGTATAATTATATGTTCAATAGAAAATATTGATCCGATGGGAATTCACACGGGAGATTCTGTAACTGTTGCTCCAGCTTTAACTCTTACTGATAAAGAGTATCAGGTTATGAGAAACGCTTCTATTGCATGCTTGAGAAAAATTGGAGTTGAGACAGGTGGGTCAAATGTTCAATTTGCAATCAATCCAAAAAATGGACGAATGGTTGTTATTGAAATGAATCCAAGAGTATCTAGATCATCAGCACTTGCATCTAAAGCTACCGGGTTTCCAATTGCAAAAGTAGCAGCCAAGCTAGCAGTTGGGTATACTTTAGATGAACTTAAAAATGAAATTACAAAAGTAACACCTGCTTCTTTTGAACCAAGTATTGATTACGTAGTCACTAAAATACCTAGGTTTACTTTTGAAAAATTTTCTACTTCTCCTGTAACTTTAGGTACTTCAATGAAATCTGTTGGAGAGGCAATGGCTATTGGAAGAAATTTCAAGGAGTCTTTACAAAAAGCATTGGTATCCTTAGAGACTGGTTTTTCTGGTTTAGACCAAATATTTAATCTAAATAAAAAACAAATAGAAAAAAAACTTAAAGAGCATATTCCAAATAAAATGCTCCTTGTTGCTGAGGCTTTTAGGAAAAAAATCAATTTAAAAAGTATTTACAGTTTATCTAAAATTGATCCTTGGTTCTTAGCTCAAATTAAAGAAATTGTTGATAACGAGTTAGTTGTTAAAAAAAGAGGTCTTCCAAGTGATTATAATGAATTTAATAGAATTAAATCTATTGGTTTTTCAGACAAAAAATTAGCAGAGCTTACTAATTGCTCAGAAGATCTTGTAAGAAGAAAAAGAACAGCTCTCAAAGTACTACCTGTATACAAAAAAGTCGATACCTGTGCTGCTGAATTTAAATCATTTACGCCTTATATGTACTCAACTTATCAAAGAAATTTTTCAATAAGTTCTGAGTGTGAAGCAGATCCATCAAATAAAAAGAAAATAATAATTTTAGGTGGTGGCCCTAACAGAATAGGCCAAGGGATTGAGTTTGATTATTGTTGTTGCCAGGCAAGTTTTTCATTAAAAGATGCAGGTTTTGAAACCATCATGGTTAATTGTAATCCTGAAACTGTATCTACTGATTATGATACGAGTGACAGGTTATATTTTGAACCTTTAAAGGAAGAATATGTATTTAATATAATTAAAAAAGAACAAGAAAAAGGAAATCTAATAGGTGTAATTGCTCAGTTTGGTGGACAAACTCCAATTAAGCTTGCTAAATTTTTAAATGATAACAAGCTTCCAATTTTAGGAACACAATATAACTCTATAGATTTAGCAGAAGATAGAGATCAATTTAGAAATTTATTAATTAAATTAAATTTAAAACAAGCAGATAGTGGAATTGCAAAAACATTCAAAGAGGCAATTAAGATATCTGAAAAAATTGGTTTACCATTAGTAGTTAGACCTTCATATGTTTTAGGTGGTAGAGCAATGGAAATTGTTCATGAAAAAAGTCAATTGAAAAACTTTGTTGAGGAAGCATTTAAAGCTGCTGAAGAAAATCCAATTCTAATTGATAAATTTCTAGATCATGCAATGGAAGTTGATGTAGATGCTATTTCTGATGGTAAGGATGTTTTTGTAGCAGGTATCATGCAACATATTGAAGAAGCAGGTATTCATTCTGGAGACTCAGCATGTAGTTTGCCACCAGTATCTATTAAACCATATCTTATAAAAGAAATTGAAAACCAAACAAAAAAATTAGCTTTAGCACTTAAAGTTAAGGGTTTTATGAATATTCAATATGCAATCAAGAAAGATGAAATTTATATTATTGAAGTAAATCCTCGTGCTAGTAGAACTGTACCTTTTGTATCAAAAGCAAAAGGAATTCCACTTGCGAAGATTGCATCAAGAATAATGGCTGGAGAAAAGCTTTCTAAATTTAATCTTAAAGATAATTCAAAAGGAATGTATGCTGTAAAAGAGGCTGTATTTCCTTTTAATAAGTTTCCTAATAGTGATTTACTTTTAGGCCCTGAAATGAAGTCTACAGGTGAAGTAATGGGATTTGATAAAGATTTTGGAATGGCTTTTGCTAAAAGTCAGATTGCTGCAGCTAATTCACTTCCAAAAGAAGGTCTTGCATTTATATCTCTAAAAGACTCTCATAAAGATGAGGGTATTGATTTAGCAAGACAGCTGATAAAGCTTAACTTCAAATTATGTGCAACAAAAGGTACTGCTGAATATATTCAAAAACATGGAATGAAATGTAAAATTATAAACAAAGTAAGTAGTGGTAGTCCTCATATTGTAGATGTATTAGATTCAAATAAAATTGAACTTGTAATTAATACTGGTGGTGGAAACAGTGAGCACAGATTAAATGATGCTATTGCACTTCGAAGAGCAACTCTTAAAAATAAAGTTCCTTATTGTACAAACATGTCCACTGCTCTAGCATGTTTAAAAGCAATTAAATCATTGAAAACAAAAAAACTAGAAGTTCAAGCTATACAATAAATATCTATAGAAAAATTATATATTAAGCTTAGATAATAATATAAATTTTATTTTAAATAAAACCCAATTTGGGTAAAAGATCAGCTAATGCATTTACAAAATTACAAAATTATCGAAGATTTAGTCGCTTCAATATATACAAAAGATATATCAGACTTTGGTGAAAGATCTTATTACCCTCAAATATTAAAATTAGTTAGTAGAATTAATTTAAAAAATTTTAATAATGAAAACTTAATTTGTGAAAATGAGGTTTTTTGCTCTACTTCAAATGGAGCAAGTATTAATTTAATTTCAAGAAGTCTTGGTCTTCCAAGGGAAACCGTTAGAAGAAAAGTTTCAGAATTAATCAAATTAAATTGGTTAATTAAAGACAATTCAAAAATTTATGTTTCTCAAGAATGGAGAAAAAAAAATTTAGAAAACAATGAGATTATTCTCAAAGAATTAATTGAGCTTTCTACAAAAATTTAAATTATGAATAATATTCAACATATAATTTTAAAAAATAAAAAAATAAATGATGTGGTGGTACCTAAAGCTTATTTAGATAAAAATGAATATAACGCTAAGTTAAGTTACGAAGAAATGATGAATAAGATTAATGGGAAAGAGAAGAAAAAGAAAAAACTAATCTATTTTGTATCCACTGTTTCCGCAATCGCATTAATTGCTGCAAGCTACTCCTAGGCTTAATTTTTAAATTAATTTCAATTTTTACCATCAACAATAACATTTAGGTTTAATGATTTTGTTGACTACGTGTTTACTCTGATTATATTCAAAACATGAGTTATCCAGAAAAAACTGAAAACGATTTACTAACAATTACTGTAAGTGGTGAAATAGATCTAGAAAATTCAAGCAACTTAAGACAACAAGTACACTCCGCTCTAGATAATAATAAAGCTGTATCAGTAGATATGAGTGCTGTAGATTACATAGACAGTTCAGGAATTGCAGTGCTTATTGAAAGCAAACAAAGAGCTGGGGAAGGAAGCAAAGAATTTAAAATTATAAAACCAAGTGAGGCTGTTTTATCAGTTTTAAAATTAGCAAAACTAACAAGCTTTTTTGAAATCATAAACTAAAAATTTAATTATTTAAGAATTAGAACATTCAGCAAAATGGATGATTTATATTTTAATAAAATGATACAACCATAAGCATAATGTCGAGAGTAAAATATTTTGACAATTTACTTTATTTTTTAATTTCTTCCGTAATATTTATTACAGCTGGTAATTTTATTGAAGACTATAAAAAATTAATTTTTTTAAAATTAATTATAATATTTTTAATTTTGTCTAAAATCGATTTTATAAAAGAAACAAAATCAGTACTAAAAAAAAATAGAACAATAAGTATTATTTTAATCTTATTTATTATTTCAGTAACATTTTCATTTATTACTTCTCCATCTAAAATTCATCAATTTGCATTTCAATGGCTAAGAATTAGATATCTTGACACAATTACAGATATTTTTTTTTTTATTTTTCTATATCTATATTTTAAAGATAGGATAATTAATTATGATAGTTTAGTTAAATCAGTTATTTTTCCTGGATTAACATTTTCTATATTTGTTATTTACATTTTTATATCAAATAAAGGTCTTTCACATAGCAATAAAGAAATTATATTTTTTGATGGAGTAAGAATGGTCGGGATGCTAGTTACATTTTTAGTTGCTTTTTATTTGGGTTGTTTACATTCAACCTTAAAAGAAAAAAAAATCCTGAATTTATTAATTTTAACCACTTTTATAACTTTAGCTATATTGTTAATGGGTCGAGGTACAATAATTGCAATTTTAGCAACATATTTTTTTGTATGCATAATATTATTCTTAAACAAGGAAAAATTTAAAAATGAATTATTAATTTTTATTTCTAGTTTTTTTTTATCCATATTAATAGCTCAAATAATTTTTCAAATAATATTACCTCCAGATGAATTTATTTTTTTTTCCAAAAGCAAACATGGTCTTTTCTATGCTTTTGATAGAATTAATTTGTGGAAATATGGATATATTATCTTTTTAGAAAATCCTTATTTTGGAAAAGGACCTGGAGGTTTTGCGATTGCTGCTTACAATGATTTTTATGCCCAAAAATCTTATGGAGATTTATTAATTACTAATTATTTAACACACAATCATCCACATAATTTTATTATCCAGTTTATAGTAGAATGGGGAATTGTTGGAACATCATTAATTTTTATTTTATTAATAAGACTAAGTATAATTAGCTTAAAATATTTTTTTAAATTTAAAATAAATCACTTATTGATATCTGGAGTAAGTATAATTGGATTGGCGAGTCATGGCCTGGTAGATGGAGCTCTTTATCATGCAACATTCACTTTTTACTTTGTTTTGTCTTTAAGTATATTATGTTCAGAATTATCAAAAATAAATAATTATAAATCATAAATAAAATAATCAAATGTTTAATAATATTATAGATGGTATTTCAAAAAATATAATAGCTAATCAGTTTAAAATTAAAATTTCTCTTGCAACAATTATTAGTGGAGGTCATATTTTAATAGAAGACTTACCTGGTACAGGTAAAACTTCATTTGCAAAATCATTAACCGAATCTCTTAATTTAAGTTTTAAAAGAATTCAATTTACATCCGATATGTTACCAAGTGACATTTTGGGCTATACATATTTAAAGAATAATAAATTTGAGATAAATAAAGGTCCAATATTCACTAACATTGTTTTGGCAGATGAACTAAATAGAGCTAGCCCTAAAACTCAAAGTGCTTTCTTAGAGGCAATGGAAGAAAATACAGTTACAATTGATAAAAAAACTTTTAAGTTACCTAGTCCATTTTCTGTTATTGCAACTCAAAACCCATCTGATTTATCTGGAACTTCTTTATTACCAGAGTCCCAACTGGATCGTTTTTCAGTATCATTTTCTTTAGATCAATTAAATCAAAATGATCGAATAAAAATTTTAAATAATGAGACAAATAAAAAAATTATTAGAGATAAAAAATTTAATTATAAAAAAATTAAAACTTTAGATACTATAAATGTAAATGAACTGATTTTAATATATCTAGATAATATTAATCAGTATATCAAAAAAAAATTTGTTAATACTCATATCTCTATAAGATGTTTAAAACAAACTATTAGTATTAGCAAAGCTATGGCACTAATTAATCAGAAGGAATATGTTACTTTTCAAGAAATTAAAGATACCCTTCCTTACGTTTTGCGACATAGAATTAATTTAGTAGAAAAAAATGAAACAGTTGATTTTATTAGATCTGAAATTTTAGATAAAGTACCACTTCCAGATGAAGTTTAATTTTTTAGAAAAAAATTTACTTAAAAAATCTTCAAAAACTAAAAATAAGTTAAATCGGAATAATTTATATATTTTCCCAAATCTAAAAGGTATTCAAATTGGAGTTTTAATTTTTTTTTGTTTTTGTGTATCAATATTTTACCAAAATAACTTTGCTCTATTACTATCGATTGTGCTTTTTTTTGTTTTTTTTATATCAATTTTAATTTCTTACCAAAATTTAAATAATCTAGAATTTAGATTAATCAACAACGTATTTCCTGCAAAAAAACCTATTGAATTAAGTTACTTAGTAAAGAACGAAAAAAAGACTGAAAGAATAAACATTAACCTAAAACAAAATAATTATTCAATCAATTTAGATATTAAAGAAAATGAGCAGATTAGTTTTAAAAATAAATTTGATAAAAGAGGAACGTTTAATGTTCCTGTAATAGATGTTAAATCAGTCTTTCCATTTGGAATAATAAATACATTTAGTAAAATTATTTTTGAGGAAAAATTAACAATATATCCAAATCCAATAAAACCACCTGAAAATTTATTAGATAATATACTCAAATTAAATAAAGAGGGTTTTGACTATGAGTTTGATAAAATTGAAGAAGATAAATTTGGCCAAAATTTATCAAAAATTTCATGGAAACATTATTCAATTAAAGGAAAATTATTTTATAAAAAATTTGTATATAAAAATAACAATCAAAATTTAATTATAGATATAGAAAATTTAAGCAATGATAAGGAAAAGGCATTATCCTATGCATCATACCTTATTGATCAAATGTATGATCAAAAAAGATTGTTTTCCATAAAATATAAAGATTATTTGTCTAATATGTCTTGTAGTTATGAACACAAGAAAAAACAATTAACTTATCTAGCAAATGTATAGATTTGATTTATTAAACTATAAATTTACATCAATTTTTCTTTTAATTTTGAGTTATTTTTCAATAGCTTTTGAGGTAAGTAATTTAAATAATTTATACTTTATCTTAATTGCATTTTTATCAATATTACAAAATAATTTATATTATAGTTATAAAAAAATAATTAGTGGAATAGTTGCATTAATTAGTTTTTACATTCAATTTATACTTAGTGATTATACTCTTTCTAAAGAATATTTTTTAAGCATAATTTTAATTTTAATATTTTTAAAATTTTCAGAATTAGAGAAAAAAGAAGATTACTTTTATTACAATTATACATGTATTTTTTTAGGAATTAGTTCTTTGCTATATGGACAAGATTTACCAAGTTCTATTTCATCATTTGTTTTGATAATCATCTCAATTATTCAATTATATTCACTGAATCAAAAAAAAATATTAAACGTTAATTTTAAAAATATATTTAGATATTTACTTTTTAGCTTTAGTATTTTTCCAATAATTTTAGTTATTTACTTAATTTTTCCGAGAACAGAAATTAATTTAAAATTATTTGAAACAAATGAAAATAACTTAGGTATTCCTGATAAAATAAGTTTAGGTTCATTTGAAGATATTTCAAATAGTGATGAAAGTGTATTTATATTTTCTCCGCAAAAAAATTTAGAAACAAAAAAGTATTATTTTAGAGTAAAAGTATTTAATATTATAGATGAAAATAAAAATTGGATATCAGCTGATGGAAGTCAACTAATTAAACAGTACTCAAAAAATATCAAAATTAACCTAAAGCAACAATCAAAAATACCTTTTGGTAAAATTATAATCTTCCCTCATGAAAAAAAATGGTTACCTAAATTAACTAATTATTCTTATAAAAACCAAAAAATTTTAAATAATTTATTTGATAACTTATCTTTTTCAGAACAAGAAATTATAAAAAAAACAGCTTTTGATTTAGTCTCATACAAACTTGACTATTTATATGACCAAGAATTAATTAGTTTTTATACTAAAATTACAGAAAATATTTCTCCAAAACTAAAACTATGGGCAAACAATACTTACCAAAATTCATTAACTAAAAGAGATTATCTAGATAAAATATTAAATAGATTTGCTACAAGTGATTATTATTACAATTTAAATCCAAAAAAAATTGGAAACAACTATGAAAAATTCTTTTTTGAGACCAAAACTGGTTATTGTGAGTACTATGCTGGTGTTTTTACGATTCTATCTAGACTGGCTGGTATACCAGCAAGAATAGTTTCTGGTTATTACGGTGGTGAATATAATTCCCTTGGAAAATTTTACACTTTTAGACAACAGGATGCCCATTCTTGGGTAGAGGTCTATCTTGATAATCAATGGGTTCTTTATGATCCAACATTATCAATTCCAAATAAAAATATCATAAATTCAAATAATCAAACTTTTAATAATGAAGTAAATAATAATGAGCTATCTAATCAAGATGTGTCTATTTACAAAAATCAAATTGGTAATATTTCTATTTATTTTGATTATGCAAACTACTTGTGGACTAATAAATTTATTAAATATGATGATAAAGCAAGAACTAACTTTATTGAGAATAAATTCAAAAATCTTAATATTGTTGATGACCTATATTTTTATTTAATTGTAATTTTTTTATTTTTATTTTTCTTAATTATATTCAAAACACTAATTAAAAGAGAAATTTATTTTAATATCTTTTTCAAAAAAATTAAAAAAATTAATAATCTTGAAAACAAAAATTATACTCACCAAGAAATTTTAAGAAATTTAGATGATAAACAACAAAGTAATTGGAAAGATATTTTTTATTATTATGAAAAATATAAATTTTCAAATAATTATAAAATAAATTTTATTGATTTTATTAAACTTAATCTAAGAATATTTAGGGTATAAAAAAACCCCCTAAATCAAATTTAGGGGGTTTTAATAATAGTTAAAAAGTTTTATTACTTAAGCTCGTACATTGCACCTTTGTAATCACCAGATCCTGTTGCTGTTTCTGCTGTGTAATATTCTACATAGAACATTCCATCAGTACTTGCAGCTAATACGTCTTCAGTAGCTGTAGTTCCACCTACAACTTGATCACTAGTTGGCAATTCAAAGTTGATAGCACCTTTAGTTTTCTCACTATCTTCTGCATCGAAGTATACTTGATTTCCACCTGCAGCATCATATGGATTTTTGAAAGCATTTCCATAACCGCCAGTATCAAAGTAACAAGCTAGACCAGTTAAAAAATCTGAAAGACCAGCTGAGTGAATTGTGTATTTTGTTAAGTTATCACAATCTGCACCTTCACTTAGTGCTCCTGATACCGTTTGAATATTATTGTTCAATAGTGTTAGCTCTGTATCAACAAATCTTTTAACAGAGTTATAGTTTGCTAATGCAACTCTACTTTTAGCTGAGTCAGTGTAACTCTGGTATCCGACGATACCAACTCCTGCTAAAACTCCAATAATCGCAACTACCACAAGCAATTCAACTAGTGAAAAACCTTTTTGTAATGTTTTTTTCATTTATTTACTTTTGTCCTTTTATTGTTTTAGTAATTTTATATTTGCATTAATAAATTGTTTTAATCTTATGTAAAGGGTATTTAAATAACGAGACTAAAACATTATCTATATATATATACTTATTTTATAGATGCAATACATATATAAAATCATTATATATTTTATTTGATAAAAGAAGCATTTCTTTAACTAACAAAAGTAAATTATTTGCAATTTATGATTTTTGATCATGATACTATATTGATGATACTTAGAACTAGCTATACATAAAACTAAAAAACTAGTTCTATTTAATCAATGTTAAAATTTAATTTTCAAACAATTAAGAAATTTTTTTATGAAAAAGATCTTATTTTCTTTCTATTAAATTTCCTATTTTTTTATATTATTTTTTGGCATGCTCTTGACTATGGAAGAACATTTGATGATGGTGCTCTAGACAAAGAATTCAATAACGCTCCTGGAGATGGAAAACTTTTAGCAACATTTTTTTACGCTGAATTTCATTTTTATCCTATTTATTTTATAACACACGAGTTAGATAATTTTATTACATTCTTATATAATTATTTTGTAGGAGAAATAGCTAATATTAAAGTTGCAAAAAATACAAATTATATTTTACACATACTTAATGCATATCTAGTATTTATAATTTTAAAATTATTATTTAATCCTAAAAATATTTTAGAAAAAACAGTATTATATTTTGCCTCTATAATATTTCTAATTCATCCGATTGGTTCGCAGATAATATTTAATGTGACAACAAGAAATGAAAGTTTGGCACTTTTCTTTTCATTGTTAACTCTTATTTATTCATTTGAATTGTTTAAAAAAAAAACAATCGTAAATTTTTTTTATGTAATAACTTTATATTTCTTTGCATTATGCTCAAAATTATCAGCTATAACCTTTTTAGCCATAATTCCTTTAGTAGTTTTATTAATTAATTCAAAATATAGTGAATTACGAAAAAATTTAAAAAAAATACTTCCTATATTTTTATCTTTACTAATTGTATTCTTAACATTCTATTACGTTAGAAGTAATTTTGTAAATGAATATTTAATAAATTACTACTCAAATTTTAGTCAACTAATTTCAGAATTTTTAATAGCAGTAAAATTTTATTTAAGAGGTTTGATTTTCCCATTTGAGCATATCTATGTTTATGCTGATAACTATAATGGAAATTACAGTTTAATAATTTTTATTTTGTTTATAATAACTGTGATTTTTTCAATATTTGTATATTTTAAGTTTAATGACTCTATCTTAGTAGTTATTATTCTTTGGTTATCTGCAACACTTAGTTTGCCTATTTTATTTAATTTGATTGAAACAGGATTTCCACTTATATCAAAACTAACTGAAAGATATCAATATTCGTCAATACCTACATTATCAATTTTGTTTGGTTGGTTTTCATTAAAATTTATAAATAAGAAGTATTTAAACGTTTTCATATTAAGTTTTTCATTATTGGTGATAGTTTTTTTTACTTTAGTAACAAAAGACAGAAGCTATGTTTATGAGAACAATGAAATTTTTTTTTCAAAAGCAGATAAAAATAGTCCATCTAATGTTTATAAATATTCTTTTACGATTCCAGTTGCAAAAGCAATGCATTCAAATGACGAAAGTGCTTTTTTGTTTAATATTTATCAACTTTACTACCTCTATCCAAATGATTTAGACAATAAATTTCAATTGATGAATTATTTTATTAAGAAAAACAATAAAAAAGGTCATGATTATTTTTTAAATTCAATAAAAGAAACAAATTACGAACCTCCCATAAAATTTAGATTGGCAGAATTTTATTACAAACATGATAATTATATCGAAGCACTTAAAACTATTGATGAAATATTCAATGATTTTGATGAATTAATTGCGTCAAATAAATCAAAAGGAATATTAATTAAAATTACTGAACCTGAAATAGATGATGTTTATTTTTTAAAAGGCTTAAATCAAAAAGCATTAAACCAATTAGAAAATGCACTAGAAAGTTTTATGATGTCGAACCTACATAATCCTTTGCATGCTACAGCTTTATATAATTCTTCAATTATCTTAAAAGAATTAGGGCAGACAGAGCTTGCAAAAAGACATTTTGAAGACGCAATAACACTTAACCCTTTTTTAAGAGAAACGGTAAATAATATGATTAATGACCAAAGAGCTAAATGAAAAAATCTTTGAGCATTATAATCCCGGTATTAAACGAAGAATTAAATATCATCCCTTTAACAAATAAAATTATTAAAACTTTAAAAAAATACAAATTTGAGATCATTTTTGTAGATGACTCCTCAACTGATAACTCAAAAAAAATATTAAATAAGTTGAAATTAAAATATTCATTTTTTAAACCAATCTTCAGATCTAAGGAACGTGATTTAAGCAAATCTTGTTTTGAAGGAATTAAAAAATCTAAATTTAAAAATATATTAATAATGGATGGAGATTTACAGCATGATCCAAAATTTATCCCAAGCATGTTTGATAAGTACATAAAAAATAGTTTAGATTTAGTGGTAGGTGCAAGAAAACTTTACAAACCGAATAATCCAGGATTATCAGAGTATAGAAGATTTGCTTCTCTAGTATTGATCTACTTTTTTTCTTTTTTAAATATTAAGACAAAAGATCCTATGAGTGGTTTCTTTTTATTTAAAAAGAAAATTTTTACTAAAAACAAAAAAAGGTATTTTGGTAAAGGTTTTAAAATTTTAGCTGACTTAATTATTAATTCAAAACCAAAATTGAAAACAGAGGATTTATATATAGATTTTAAAAGACGCTATCAAAATAAAAGTAAGATGAATTATAAAATTTTACTAGTATTAATCAATTTTTATTTAATAAGTTTATGGAAAAAACTATTTATCTATTAGTTTTTTTGCAATTTCATCAATCATTAGTTCGTTATTCTTTAACCATTCTCTTGATTTTTTTGAAATTGAATTTTTTACATATTTTTTTGCATCAAATAAATTTGAAAATTTTTTAACAGGTTTTTTAAATTCTTTATTTAAATCTGTTGAACCTATCTTATCTAAAATACTTTTTATCTCATACTCAGACAATTGTTGTTTTAATAAGTTAAACTGTTTATCCATTTCTTTTTGAATTTTTGGAAAAAACTCTTTTTTTATTTCTTCTGAAATTATTTCTGGATCTATAATTTTTTTTTGTGAGGAAGAGATATTTGTCTCCATATTTTTCTGAAGTATAGAGTGACTGTGCTGTAGCTCAGATGAGTGGTACATCTGTAACATTCTCATATTTTGCATATCCATAATTTTTGACATTTGATCAAATTTATCTTGCAGTTTTTCTGACTGACTTTTATTTTTTTGTTGTTCCTCAATTTTATTTATTAGCTCAGGCTCTATGTTTTGAACTTTTTGATTTAGTTCTTCAATTTTCTGAGTTGCTTCGTTTCTATAAGCTGAAATATTGTCTAACGTTTCATCAATTTTATTGTTCAAATCATTTAACGAATTTTCAATTTTTAAATTATAATTTTTTAAATCACTAATTTGATCCTCAAATTGTTTATTTAAATTTAAGTTTTCACTTAGTTTTTGTGGATCATTTAATTGATTTATACTTTCATCTATTTTGGATGAAATTGAATTCATGTTATTTTGAATATTGTCAAATTGATTATTTAACTGTCCAATTTGATCTTCAAGATTTGCAAAATTTTTATTTGTTTCATCTTCATACTTTTCAAACTCTTTGTGATAATTATCATTTATATTATTAAATTTGTTTTCAATACTCTCTTCAGATCTAACCAGTGCATCTGTTAATTTTATGTCCAACTGATCATTAAACTTTTCCGAGAAAAGATTTTTTTGATTTAATAATTCATCTAATTTCTCAGAAAGTTCAGTACTATTTAGATCAAGATCATTTATTTTTGCGTTAAGCATTTCTAACTGTTCATTAGAAAATATTTGAGATCTTTTTATTTCCTCTTTTTCTAAGCTATTATCTTTTATTTGCTCTTGCTCACTACTTTGCTTACTAACAACAGTCTCTGCCACTTCTTCAGTTAGATTAATTATTTCATCAACTTCATCAATTAAATCTATTATTTTTTGATCATTATTTTCAAACACTTCCTCTTTAAGTTCAATAATATTTCCATCAGTATTTCCGAAGTTATATAATTCCTGGTTTGCTTCGTCTATTTCACTCAAATTTTGATCAACAATTTCGTTGTTTAAAAAAATTATTTTCTCACTTTTATTTGTCTTTTGCTTTGGTTGTGATTGAATTGATGTCTCATTAGTTGAGGTAAGTGCTACTGTTTTGTCAGTTCCCGTAGAAGACATTCTTGTCTCAACACCGTCTTTGAGATCAATTACCTGTTCATTAAAAATTTCTTTAAGTTTTTGAACATAAAGCTCTTTTGAAAGTTGAAGTTTTTTATCTTTGAGTAATTCAAGTTTAATTTCATTGAGAGTTTTTTTGATGTAATTTGGGCTTTTTTTCATATAATAATTTTTAAGAACGAATCATTAACAGTTTATCAAACCTGATAATGATAGTAAAAAATTTATAATGTTTGGATTGGGTAAAAATAAATCAGTTACAGTTGAAGACGAATCTATTAAAGACAAATCGAAGTTTGTTGTAGTTGGTTTCACTGTTATGATTTTAACTTTTTTTGTGTTTATCATTAGTGAGATCTACACATCAATTCAATTATCAAAACAGAAAAAAGTTTTAGCTGGAGCAAATAGTATCCAAGCTGAGTCTGATAATTTTTTAATTAAGATGGCAACCGCTGGAAAAGAAGTAAATAAAAATGAGTATGAATATATTAAGGAAATTATGATGTTTATGTCACCAACTGAATTTCAAAACTTTAAAAACTCTATTTCTGGTATGGCGAACGAATTTAATGTTAAAATTAACAGTTTAAATGAGGGAGAAGCAGATCCATTGGGCAAAGACTATTCTATAAATTATATAGAATATCAATTTTTAAGCACATTTGAAAATTTAACCTTTCTTAAAAACAAAATTTCTAAAACTAATTTTAAGGTAAATATAATTTCAGAGAGTATATCAAGAGAAAATACTAAATCTGATAAAGTTATAGCTCAAGGAAAGATTGGAGCGTATGTTTTTCCTGGTAAAGAAAAATTATTAAAAGATAAAGAAAAATTAATTGAAAAGTTCAAGCTAGAGGAAGCAAAATTAGCTGAAGAAAATAAAAATAAAGAATAAATAATTTATTTTTAACCTAATCCTAAAGGTCCTTTGATATAATCATACATAGGAATTAAATATTCCAGGTAAGTTTCCATAAATGGAAAAGCCATTCCAACCTTATCTCTAAAAGGAACTAATACAACAGCGAAGACTATCAACAATAGTATTAATAAATAAAAAAGAAGCCTAGTTCTTCTTGCATCGTCAGATTTTTTTTTCTCATCCTCTAATTTTTTTTGCTGTTCTTTTTCTAATGATTTTGATGCTTCTTTAATTCTATCTTTTTTAAATAATTTTTGAAAAAAATTTAAATTTTTATCTCTGTCCTGGACAAAATCATCTAAGTTTTTATCCATCTCAGATTTTGAAGGTAAATTTTCTTCTTCATCTGTAAATATTTTAAAATTAGAAACATTTTCTTTAGCAGTTTCTTCAATGCTTTCTTCCTCAGTTACTTCGTCTGTATCTATTTTAGATAATAACTCCTCAGGATCATCTTCAGGTAAACTTTCATTTATATTTTCAATTTTTTCTTCAACAACTGGTTGTTTGTCTTCTATAGTTTCAGAAACTTGTTCATTAACAATCTCTGATTGGGGCGGCTCTAAATTTTCTGTAACTTTTTCATCAACTTTGGATACATTACCTTGGTCTGGATGATAAAACCAAACTTCAGAACAAGACCCACATCTTACTTTTGATCCTTCAGCTGGCATAACTCCATCAGCCAATTTGAACTTCTTTTTTCCGCAAATACAGTCGATAATCATATGTTGTAATTTAAAACTAATAATATAAAAAAATACATATGTCTATCGAACAAAAAATAGAAGGTAATATAGGAAAATTATTTCTTTCTGGTGAAATTGACTTGGACGGATCTCCCGAAGTAAGAGAAAATATAAAAGATTTGATTGATAAAGTTAACGTAATTGAAGTTCAATTATCAAAAGTAAATTACATAGACTCCTCAGGAATAGCAGCGCTTGTAGAGGGAATGCAGCTATCAAAAAGTAACTCAAAAGAGTTCTCTTTAACAGACGTTAGCAATGAGGTTATGAAAGTTATTAAATTAGCTCACTTAGACAAAATCTTTAAAATCAAAAATGTTACAGGTGCAAATGCAGCTGAAGCAAGCTCTGATCCTGAACCTGTACAAGAGCCAGAACCTCAGGCAAGTGAAAATGTTGATCTTTCACCAAATGAAGAAACACAAGCTCAACCAAAGGAATCTGAGCCAGAAAACAATCAAACAGAAGAAACAAGTCCTAGCATCAAAAGAGATGATGATGACGGAGACAAAATAAAATTTAAAAGGTAAGTGCTTACCTTATCACTGTTTATAATTGGATCAATTTTTGGAAGCTTCTACAATGTTTGTATATACAGACTTCCTAATGATTTAGATATTGTTTCAAAGAGATCTTTTTGTACAACGTGTAAATACAAAATACCTTTTTATTTAAATTTACCAATTATCTCTTACATAACAAATCTTGGTAAATGCAAAAATTGTAAAAGTAAAATAAATATCAGTTATCTTATAGTAGAGATTTCAACAGCAATCTTATTTGTCTATGCTTACAGTTTATACGGTCTTAGTTTAAAAGCTTTAGCTTTTATTATTTTTTATTCAGGATTATTAATAATTTTTTTTACTGACTTAAAATATTATTTAATTCTAGATAAAATAACTATCCCATTATCAATTCTTGGATTAATCTTTACTTTTTTTCAATACAATCCATTCGACGTTAATATATTTAGCTCTATCATTGGAGGAATAATTGGATATTTAATCATTTATTTTATTAGATTTTTATTTTTTAAAATCAGGAAAGTAGAAGGCATGGGATTAGGAGATGCAAAATTATTTTTAATGGTTGGTATTTGGCTTGGAATAAAATCAATTTATTTAATTTTAGCAAGCTCAGCTATAGCTGGGGCAATTATTGGTTCTTTGATCATTTATTTTTATAAAAAAGACAAAGATTTTCAAATTCCTTATGGATGTTTTATAGTCATTGCTTCTGCACTTTATCCATATTTTGGATCAGTCTTTTATAATCTTATTTAAAGATATATTGTTAGTTAACTGATTCGTTTAAAAAATGAATAAATCTCTAGTAGCTCAAAATATAAAAAAAAATTATCAATTATTAGATAATAGACAATATGGTCTTGCAGAACAAAATGCTTTCAACTTATTAAAAAATGATCCTAATAATCATGAAATTTATAATTTGATTGGCGATATTCATTATAAACAAAATAATTTTGATAAATCAATTTGGTATTATTTTTCATCGCTAGATAGGAATTTTGATCCTAAAGCTCTAAACAGATTAGGTACAAATATTTTCTTGCTGAATAATAACTCTGCAGCCGAAAAAGTGTTAACAAATCTTTTAGCTCATGACCCTACTTATATCGATGGTTATTTAAGTTTAGGTCTAGTTTATGAACAGAGTAAAAAATTAGAAAAAGCGATAGAGTGCTACAAGGCTGCAATCAAAATAGATTCTAAAGAAATAAAAGCTTACTTAAGTCTTGCAACTTTACATAAGCAAGATCAAAATTATGATGAAGCAATAAAAGTTTACCAACAAGGACTTATAAATAATCCAAGTAATCATTTTATTTTAAGTAACCTTGGAAACTTATTCTATCTTCAGCATAAGTACGAAGATGCTATAATCTGTCACCAAAGGGCTGTTAAGGCAAAACCTGACTCTCATGTAGTTCATTTTAATTTCGCAAATACACTACTGAATGCTGGTAAATATTCTGAAGCAATTGAAATGTACAGGAAGACAATTGAGTTAAACCCTAACTTTAATAAATCAAAAATTAATTTAGGAACTACTCTTTTATCAATGTCAAATTTTGAGGAGGGTTTTAAAGAATATAGTCACAGAATATATGAAGATAGAAATTTTAAATCAGTACTTCACAAAAAAAATTTAATATGGAATGGTCAAAATATTCAGAATAAAAAAATTCTAATTATTGCTGAAAATGGATTGGGTAACACTTTGCAATTTTCAAGATACCTTGAAACCTTGAGTCAGCTTAATTGTAAAATTGTTTTTCAGTGCCAAGAGGAATTGCATCATTTCTTTGAAGATATGGTTTTTATAGAAGAAATCATCAGCAATGAAAAAGAATATGATGATTATGATTATTGGATACCATTACAAAATTTAATCTATTTGCTTACACCAGATCTGAATAGCAATTGTCCATTCCCATCATCACTTAAAATTGATGATAATAAACTTCTTGAATGGGAAACATTAATCGCAGTTAATGATAATGTAAAAATAGGTTTAAATTGGAAAGGTAGCGGATTAAACCCGAGAGTTGCAAATAATTCAGTTTCTTTAAATAATTTTAAAAATATTACGCAAAATCCATTAGCTACATTTGTAAGCCTTCAAAAAGGTGGAGCTGTATCAGAAATTGAAAAATTTAAACTAGAGGAAAATATTGTTAATTATGATTTGTTAATGGACACTGGTTCAAAAATATTCATCGATACAGCCGCGATAATAAAATATTTAGATCTTGTGATAACAACTGATACTTCAATTGCTCACTTAGCTGGTACACTTGGTACTCAAACATGGTTATTATTGCCTAAAGTTTCTGATTGGAGGTGGTTTAACTCTAAAGATGAAACTATTTGGTATGATAATTTCAGAATTTACAGACAAAAAGTTCAAGGTGATTGGTCAGATGTATTTGCAAAAGTCGAAAAAGATTGCCAAGAACTGATTAAAAATATCAGTGATTTAAGAAAAACTTAATTTAAATTTTTCCAAAAATTTTTATTTATTTCTGGTGAAACTTTTTTAAGTCTTGAAATCATTAATTTTGTTTTTTTTGCTAATATTTTGTCTTTAGCAATGGCTTTTTTAAAATCTTTATGTTGAGTTATCATAAAAGTGAATAGTTCGGCTTTATCTTCTGCTGAATTATATCTAGCATATTTTGATATAAATCCCGCAACTGAAGTATCTATTCCGCTGCCATCTAACAAAGGTTCATCTGTATAATCTGTTTCATTGATCCTTTCCCATTCTTGATCAAGCTGGTTCAAAGACATAGATGAATCAATTATATGATAGAATTCATGATGAAATGTTTTTTGTAACCACTTTTTTTTAGTTTTTGGATTTTTAAACTTTTTGAAAGAAGATAAATTTAAGTAAAATACTCCTGGGGATTTATCAACATGACCTGGCGCTAGACCAGCAAGAGCATAACCAAGTGAATCTTCTACTACATCTTCACATATCATAACATATCTTAAACCAGAATTTCTTAGAAAACTAATTGGATAAATTTCAATTGCTTTTGAAATAAAATTAGTTTCATCTTTATGATTAGATTTGGTTTTTGCACAGTAAAATGTATCTTCTCTATAGTTTTCTTCACTAACTAGAATTGAAATTTCTTTTGTAGAAGTTATCTTTTTTGATTTGATGTATTTACCCAAAACTTTTAAACTTTTTTTTGAATTGTTATATCTTGCTAATCTATTGTATTTAGGATTTTTCTTTAATGTTCTAAACCGAACCAAACAGTCAACCCCACCATCATTTTTGCAATCTTTTAAAGCTTTTTGATCTAATTCATATTGGGATAAAGATCCCCATCTAGTATACAATCTACCTGAAACAGACTCTACAATACTACCTTTAAATTTTTTGTTTGTTTTTCTATTTTCTTTTATTGTGGATATATATTTTTTTACAAATTCTGTTCTCTCTTTGTAAGATTTTTTTACTTCAGCAGTAATATTACCTGCATATACTTTATTTTGAAAAAATATAATTAAGACAAGAACGACAAAAACTCTCATCAAACATTTTTAAAAAATTTTATACTAAAACTTGAAGATATGTCTCTGAATTGCTCTTCATAACATGATGCAAAAATTTCAATACTATTTTTTTGGGGAGCATCAGTTAGCACAAAGTTTAATGAATTATCTTTCGGTTCTTTCTCGATCAAATCAAAACTATTAAAATAATCCTTCCATAAAGAGATTTTTTCTTTGCATCGATTTAAGTCACCTTGCTTTTTGTTATTAAATGCAATTATTGAATAAACTTGATTTTGAGAATTTGTATAAAAATAATAATTATTAAAATGATTAGATAGCTTTTTTGGTTTAACTTTAAAACATTTGCCTTCAGCAAGATTATTTTCACATTCACCAATTATACTTAATTGATCTTTATTAAGTTCTGCTAAAAAAAACTGATCAAATATTTGCTCTAGTCTATTTTTAGGGAGCGCTACTTCAGTATTTTTTGGTTTTAATAATTCAGTTATATTAGAAACATCTAAACCCTCTTTTTCAATGGGTTTTTCTTCAAACATTTCTTCTGGCTTAGTTGTTTCCTCACCAGGCAAGTCTCCTGACTCACCAGCTAATAAAAAAGAAGTTGAAAAAAATAAAATTAAAAATGTTTGAATTATTAGTTTCATTTAAATAAAAAGATCTTAAATAAATTTTTAACTATAATTCTGTAGAAATCAATGAATGAAGATCTTGAAAAAAATCTAAACGAAATAAACAAATTACCTGGGTTAAAAAGAGTAAAGGAAGAGGTGAAAAACTTATTAGCTTTTCTTGAAAATTCTAAAGATAGAAAAGAACAAGGCTTAGGGGATGCAATGCCACTAACATACCATTTAATTTTTTCTGGTAATCCAGGAACTGGAAAAACTACAGTGGCTAGACTTTTGGCTAATATTTATAGGGATTTAGGAATTATTGCTGGAGGAAAACTTATAGAAGTGACCAGAAGTGATTTGGTGGTAGCAGAGAAAGGTAAAACAGCAGAAAGAGCAGCTGATAAATTTAATGAAGCAATAGACAACGTATTATTTATTGATGAGGCGTATACTTTATCAAATAAAAAAGATCCAAATGATAATGGTCAAGAAGCAATTGATGAATTGCTAAAGTTTATGGAGGATTATAGAGATAGACTGATAGTGATTGTTGCTGGTTATGAAACTAATATGAAAGAATTTATAGCTTCAAATGCCGGTCTAGCATCTAGGTTCAAAAGAAATATAATTTTTGAAAATTATAATGATTTAGAATTATACCAAATTTTCTATAAGCTTTGCCGTGATAACAAATACATGATTGCCAATGATGCAAGCAGTACAATTAAAAATACTTGTAAAAAAATTATAGAAATAACTGGCGATAAGTATTCTAATGCTAGAGATTTAAGAAGATTTTTTGAAAGCTGTATTCAAATCCAATCGGTGAGATTAAATAAAAAAGAGAGTAAAACTAAGTTAGATCTAATGATGATTAAAAAAGAAGATATTGAAAATACAATCAATAATTTTTCTTAAATTTAAACTCTTGAATTATATCTATAAGCAACAAATCTTCTAATAATCTCATAGAAAAGAATTATTAATGCTATAAAAGTTACAATTGGAATGTAACTTAAAATTTTAAGATATCTTGAATATAACCTTTCAATTGCAGATCTTTCATCCATTTGAATATCATGCAATCTGTTTGCAATTAAATGTATTTTAGGATCTTTTAATTGAGAACATTTATCCAATATTTGGTATAGTTGTAATTTGTTATAGTAATTAACTAATCTTTTTAGATTTTTCTCAATTGCATAACAATTTGCAAATAAGTTATTATAAACATCGTTTAAAGTAAGATCTCTTTTAGATGACTTAAGGATTTCATTGTTTAAACTGATATATATTTCCTCTACTTCTTCTTTTGTTGGATTTTCTTTTAAAACTATTTCAATATTTTTTTCAAAATTTTTGATTTTATCTTTAACATCTTCTTTAATATCTTCATTTATATTTTGATCAGGAAAAGTTGCGATAATAGTTTCATCTTTTCCTATTTCTTTATCACTCAATACAACTTTATTATTCTGCTCCAAACCTTTCTCAGATTTTATAGGAGGATCTTTTTTTGAAACAACTTTAGTTTGTTTCTCATTATCATTTTGATCTTGATCAGATTTTATAGGTATATCTTTTTTTGCGATCACACTTGGTATTCTTCCTTTTGCAAATTCACCAAAGAATTTTCTAAATGTTATTGAAAAAATATTGGAGCTGATGTCTTCTTTTGTATTTTCTAACAAAAATGCATTAGCCATAAGGCTTGTGTTATTCTCTTTATTAAGAAAATTGTACCCTACCCCTAAAGAATAATAGTCTTCCTTATCTCTTGGTAAGTCGTGATTAAAAGTAGAACCAGATGCAAATCTCGCTTTGTTTTCTGTTCCTTCGATAAAGTAGTCTCTAGATACAAAAGCTGCTAATTCCAACTGGCTTAATTTATTATTTTTTTCTGAAAAGTTTTTTGATACTGAAATTCCAACCTCAGGTTTGATAATAAAAAGATCTTCATTATCAACTGATAATGCTAAATCACCACCAGTTTCTTTTGTATCTCCCTTGAAAATATAACTGTAGTTTATTTTGGCAGATGGAGATATTTTATAACCATTAAAATCATACTTTGCTATATGCTGAGCTTCTAAATTTAAACCAACATCATAAAAGTCAGATTTATATTTGTCATCTACAGAGGTTCCAAATACTGATACATTTCTATTGCTGTTGGTCTTAGAGACAAAAGCGCTACCTAACAAATTAAATGCATAATCTTCATCATCAATTTGCTTAAACATTGATGCATGCATTGAATAAATTTCTGCATCACCATAATTATCATTGTAAGTTGTGTCTGTTTTTGAAATTCCTATTGAGTAACCATCAAAATTTATATCGTCTTTTTTAAATTGTTCTCCAAATAATATTCCTGTCGTATCAGAATTATATCCCGTGTAGCCTTCACCAATGTTGTCTCTTTTAGTATTTGTTCCAAAAGTTCTCAAAAATGAAGCACTATCATCTGACTCAAACCTTTCAAAAAATGATTTATTTTTATTATTTTTTATAAAACCTAAAACAGATACATCACTATAATCATAGTATTCACTGTATCTTTTTTTATCTCCATATAAACCTTGATCTTGTAATGATGCTAAAGTGAGCTCATTAGCTGTTGAAGTAAAATTTGTTACAAAGGTTGTATTTGAAAGAGACGTAGTATTAGCAACAGCTCTATTAAAATAATTATGATTAGTATTTGATTGAATAGATGATGTTGCAATAACAGTTCCTTTTAATTTATCTAATTCTGTATTTACTGAAGAAACTGTTGCGCTATCCAAAACATCTTTTACGTCTTTTAATGTTCCACTAGTTGCATTATCAAAAACTTTTGCAATGTCTTTTGATGATGAAACTGTTGTCGTGCAATTTATGTTACATGTACTAGCTGCTTCAGTAATTTGTAAAGAAACAGTTTTAGCCGAAGTATCATAGACAATATCCCAAGTAGCATCATTAAGATTACTCTCGTTGTTCATTGTCTCTGTTGAAAAAGTTCCATTAAATGTTCCACCGCCAGAAGCATCTACAATTGTATGTGTCACATCTGAGTAAGTGGTATCTTCAGGATATAAAGAAATAGTTCCTGCAAGCACTGTATTTCCATTAATTACTATCTTGTCTGCTGTTGTTGAATTAAATTCTATGTTTGTAGTATCGTCTGCAGATAGCGTTAAGTTACCAGTTATAGTAAGAGTGCCTATGCTATTTCCTGGTGCCAAAGTACCTGCGGTAGATGAAAATGTAACATTACGCCCTATAACACCACCTCCACTTAATGTACCTCCTTCTACACTAATATCTCTTGGAATAATGGTATTTGATCCATCACTTGCTGTTCCTACATATAGAGTGCCTGCGGTTAATGTTGTATCTCCGGTGAAAGTATTTGTTCCTGTTAAAGTTAAATCACCTGAACCAGATTTATTTAAATCTCCTGAACCAGATAATGTTCCGGATAAAGTTTGATTATTTGAAGAACTAAAAGTTAGTGTACCAGAATTTGATATGTTACCAGCGTACGATCCACTGTTTAATTGTCCGCTTATATCAATTGTACCAGCTGAAATAGTTGTATTTCCTGAATAAGTATTTGTTCCACTTAAAGTAAGAGTTCCAGAACCAGCTTTTGTTAATCCACCAGATCCTGATATTACACCAGAAACAGTTTTATTATTTGTGTCACCAGCAGTTAGAACTTGTGAACTTGCTATTTCAATATTTCCAGCTCCCTCAATTGAAGCTACAGTGTCACTTGCATCAACATCATATACTGCACCAGAAGCAACGGAAATAGCGGTACTATCTGATAAAGTCCCTGAAACAGTTAAAGTTCCTGAATTAATATTTGTATTACCTGTATAAGTATTTGTTCCACTTAAAGTATAAGTGCTTGATCCAGCTTTAGTAAAACCACCTGAACCGCTTATCACACCTGATAAAGTTTTATCATTACTATCTCCAGCCGTAAGTGTTTGAGAGCTCGCGATTTCAATGTTTCCAGCACCACTTACAGATGCAATAGTATCACTCGCATCTACGTCATAAACCGCACCTGAAGCAACGGTTACAGCAGTACTATCTGATAAAGTTCCTGAAACAGTTAAAGTTCCAGTATTTATAGTTGTTGAGCCAGAAAATGTGTTATTGCCACTTAAAGTTTGAGTTCCTGAGCCAGCTTTAGTTAATCCACCAGAGCCTGATATTACACCAGATAAAGTTTTATTATTTCCATCACCAAAAGTTAAAGTTTGTGAGCTAGCAATTTCAATGTTACCCGCACCATTAATCGAAGCTACCGTATCACTTGCATCTACGTCATATACCGCACCAGAAGCAACAGAAACAGCAGTACTATCTGACAATGATCCTGTAACAGTTAGAGTTCCAGCACTAACTGTTGTGGCGCCTGTATAAGTATTTGTGCCACTTAAAGTTTGAGTTCCTGATCCCGCTTTTGTTAAACTTCCAGAACCTGATATTACTCCCGACAAAGTTTTATCATTACTATCTCCAGCAGTTAATGTTTGTGAACTTGCTATATCAATTGTACCTGCTCCAGCTAATGATGATATAGTATCGCTTGCGTCAACATCATAAGTAGCGCCACTTGAAACCGTTACTGCTGTATTGTTGTCAAGAGTTCCTGTTACAGTTAAAGTTCCAGCACTGATGGTAGTAGTACCGTCGTAACCATTTGATCCAGTTAAAGTTAAAGTTCCACTTCCAGATTTAATTAAATTATAAGTGTTTGATCCATCATCAATTGCTGCCATTGATACAGCACTATCAATACTAGCTGTAGTATTTCCAGTTAGAGTATTAGTTCCTGAAAAGGTAATTGTATTGCTATCTCCACTATTTCCTAAAGTTATTGAACCCTGTAAATTTAAATTTTCATCAATTGTAAAATCACTTGCATCTGACGTATAAAATTTACCTCCAGTCATTGTGATAGCGCCTGTACCAAAAGCATCATTATTTCCATACTGAATAGCACCAGCAGTAACTGTAGTTCCTCCAGAATAAGTACTACTGTTCTCTGCAAAAAAAGTACCAGTTGCTGACATTGTCAAAGTTCCAGAATTCAATACTAATCCACCTGATGGTCTTATTGTTCCATCGCCACCTATAATAGTTAAATCATAATTGTTGGCTCCAGCAGTTATACGACCACCAAATGTTAAATTTCCATCATCTATATTTATCGTAGTATCTGAACCAAGAGTAGTAGTGCTACCTGTTAATGTAATTGTTCCAGAAGTATTTGCTGCTTGTAAAGCGCCACCATTACTCACACCACTTCCATTTAATGTTAAGCTCTCATTAGTAATCGTAATTGCATCAGTTATTTTTAAACTTGCACCATCTGCAACAACTGTTCCACCACTTGATGACCCTAATGAATACTGATCTGATATTTCTAGAATACCTGCATTTACTGTAATTGTTCCATCATTCTGATTAGCTCCACCCAAGACTAAAGTACCACTTCCAGATTTAGTTAAATTACCAGAATCTGTAATGATACCATCAAAGGTCATTGTATTGGATGATGCTACATCAATTGTGCCATTACCAGTTAACGTAATTCCTTTATTCGCACCTAAAGTAAAATCATTTGTAGCACTTAAAGTTCCACCATTAAAAATTATATTATCTCCATCTACACTACCTGGCGTTGCTCCTAAATTAGCTGAACTTGAAACACTAATAGTTCCATTTGTAATAGTTGTTGAACCAGAATAGGTATTTGTACCTGAAAGAGTTAAAGTTCCACTACCTGATTTATTTAAAGCACCAGTTCCTGAAATCACACCTGCTAAAGTTTGGTTAGATGATGAATCTACTGTTAAAGTTCCTGAATTTGCAATTACACCATCATAATTTCCACTTTCAAGCTGACCTTGAAGTGTAATACCTCCTTCGGAAATAGTTGTATCACCAGTATATGTATTTGTTCCACTAAGAGTTAATGTGCCAGTTCCAGTTTTTGTAAGTCCTCCCGATCCTTGAATGACACCTGAGAAAGTTTTGTTTGTAGCATCCCCTGCTGTTAATGTTTGACCACTTGCAATATCAATTGTTCCAGCTCCATCTATAGATTTAATTGTATCGCTAGCATCAACATCATAAGTAGCTCCAGATGAAACTGTAATTGCTGTATCGTCAGATAAGGTTCCTGTAACATTTAATGTTCCAGCGCTGACTGTTGTTGCACCTGTATATGTATTTGCTCCACTTAAAGTTAAGGTTCCATCACCAGTCTTTGTTAAAGGACCAGTTTGACTAATTACACCACCATAGGTTAATGTTGTTGATGCATTAGTATTAATTGTTCCTCCACTACCAACAACCATAATTCCTTTATTTGAACCTATTGAAAAAGAGTTTGTAGTTTGAAGTGTTCCATTATTTAAAACTATGTTGTTATTTGTAACAGATCCAGGTGTTGCTCCTAAACTAGATGAGTTTGAAGCAACTACAGTTCCGCCTTCAATTGTTGTTTGGCCACTATAAGTATTTGTTCCTGTAAGTGTAAGTGTTCCTGAACCAGTTTTAGCTAAAGTTCCAGTACCTGAAATTATTCCAGCTAAAGTTTGATTTGATGATGAATTAATTTTTAATTGACCAGAGTTAGAAATTGCTCCATCATAATTCCCGCTTTCTAATTGTCCTTGTATATCAAGAATACCAGCAGAAATTGTAGTATTTCCTGTATAAGTATTTGTTCCACTTAATGTAAGAGTTCCAGATCCTGCTTTAGTAAAATTTCCTCCTCCTGAGATAACACCTGATAAAGTTTTATTATTACTATCTCCAGCTGTTAATGTTTGTGAAGATGCTATATCAATGTTACCTGCTCCTTCGATTGATGCAATTGTATCAGTTGAATCCACATCATAAGTTGCACCTGAAGCGATACTAACTGCAGTGCTATCAGATAAAGCTCCTGTTACTGTAAAAGTCCCAGAATTAATAGTTGTTGCTCCAGTATATGTATTATTTCCACTTAATGTTCTTATGCCATTTCCTGATTTAGTAAGACCACCGGAACCTTGAATTATACCGCTGAAAGAGGAGTTCAAAGAAGAATTGGTAGTTAATGTTGTAGAACTAGCTATATCAACAGTTCCTGCACCACTAAAATAACTAATTGTATCACTTGAGTTTACATCGTAAGTTGCACCACTATCTACTTGAACGTAACTACTATCACTTAACGAACCTGAGACAGTTAAAGTTCCACCTTTTACAGTTGAAGAAGAGTGTGAATTTGTACCACTTAAAACTAAAACTCCATCTCCAGATTTACTTAGAGCTCCACTACTTATATTTCCTGAAATAGTCGAAGTTACACCAGTAGCAGTATTAAATGTTTGATTTTGTGAACCTAAATTTAAACTTCCTGAAATTGTATTATTACTTTCAGAGGTTATGGTCCATTTATCATTTATGATTGAAACTGGGCCTGATAAAGTTAATGTTCCATTGTTTGTCGAGTTACCTAAAGTAGTATTTGCTCTAATTACAATGTTATCACTTACTTCTCTTGCAGATGTATTATTAGAGCTTAATGTCCCACCATCTATATAAATAATGTTTCCACCAAAAGCATTATCACTACCTACTTCCATTGTACCTGCAGATAAAACCCAGTCTGCACTATGACCGCTATTATCTCCATTAAGCTCTATTACACCTGCTCCAGCTTTTGTAAGGTCAACTCCTCCACTAAGAGAACCATTAATTGTAAATGTAAATCCATTTAAGACATTGTAAGTTCTTTCCCCTACACCAAAAGTATCTGTATCAAGATCACTATTAACTGTATCATCTTTAGAAATAGTAACTGTGTCAGCAAGAGATTGTTTAATAAGAAAAAATATAATTAAGAAAAAAAATAAAAAAAATTTTTTTGCAAATTGAATATTTTTATTAAATTCCCTCAACATATAATTGTTGTAATGTATTGATCCTTTTGAGTTATTTGAATACAACCAATGATATATAATATTAGTTATATATACAATTTGATTAAATATAAAAAAATTCTATAAATGCGATTATGAGTAATCAAGAGTTCTTAAACCCTAAGTTTTTAAAGTATTTTATAACTGTTGCAGATACTGGAAGTATATTATCTGCAAGTTCGAGTTTAAATGTTGCTCAACCTTCAATTACAAGATCTGTACAAATTATTGAAAACAGTTTGGGTAAAAAATTATTTATCAGAACAAAAAAAGGAGTCACTTTAACCAAAGAAGGTGAAATTTTTTACATGAATGCCAAATCAATTTTGGCGTTCAATGATAAAGTTATAGAAAATATAAAATCTATAGAATTTGATGATGACAGTAAAAATAATGATCAAATTACTTTTGGTATTCCAAGTACTCTTACCTATTCCCATAAACAAAATATACTTTGGTTAATTAAAAAAAATAATCCTAAAGTAAGAATAAAAGTTATTGAGAGTGATAGTTTTGAAATGATTAATCTAGTTGAAAAAAATAAAATTGATTTTGCAATAAGTTGTATCAAATTTTCAAATGATAATATTGATAAAGTCAATTTATATGAAGATCCGTTTTGTGTTGCCTTTTATAAGGGACACCAATTTCAAGATATTAAAGAAGTCAGTATTGATATGGTTCGAAAAGAAAAAAATTATATCTTTAGAAATACTTGTGAATTTTTTTACTATGATTATTTAAAGAATAAAGGTTCCTTCCCAGACTTTAAAGAAATCCAAAAAAATATTAAAAAAAGAAAGCAAGAAAATAATGATAGAGATGTTGTTTTTACTGATAGTGATACAACAGCAGCCTCTTGTATTAAAAGTGGTTTAGGGGTCGCAATAATTCCTGAAAGTGTAGCAATTGATCATAAACTTTTATTCACTAGAATAAATAAACCTCAAATGAATAGAGATATTTTATTTATTCAAAATAAAAATAATAAAAAAAATATTAATACAACCAATGAAGCTTTAAAAAATGCTTTATGGTTATAACGACTGGAGATTAAAATATGAGATTATTACTAACTTTTATATTTATATTCGTATTTAATTTAAATTTTACTCATGCAGAGCAAAGTGAAGAAAAAGTACCAACTGTTACTACAAAACAGTTTAGAGATTGGACTTTGCGATGTGTTACTGAAAACAAGAAACAAAAATGTGAAATTGTACAATTTTTACAAGTTAAAAATTTAAATCTACAATTTACAGTAGTGTATTCTGAATTTTTAAATAATAAAAATGAGTTAAAAGAATTAATTAATATAATCACTCCATTAGGTGTTAATGTTCAAAGACCTGCATCAATAAATTTTCATAAAGGAACTGCTGTTAATTTACCTTTCATAAAATGTGAAGTTGTTGGATGTATAATATCAATTTCAAATGATACTACCGATCCTGCGATAGAGAGTCTTTTTAAACAAATTAAAGAAGCAATGAAAAAATCAATCTACTTTGAAATTTTAGTTGATGGATTTAGAGAAAAGCCATTTTTAATTAAATCTTCATTACAAGGTTTTGAAGATGCGCTTACTGAATTTGAAAAACAAAAAAATTAAAAATTTGTGAAAAATTTAAAAAAATACCTTGGGCTTATTTTTCTAGCGCTGTTAGTGCTAATTAAAATCCAGGATAGTAATTTTGTTAAACGAATAGAGAATATCTCATATGATATTTACCAGTCTATTTTTGAGGAAAATAGCGAGTTTAATGATGTTTTAATCGTTGATATTGACGAGAAAAGTATAGGTGAAATAGGCCAATTTCCCTGGAGAAGAGACGTTTTTGCCAACCTTGTTGACAAATTAGAGAATTTGGAAGCATCAGTAATTTCATTCGATATTTTTTTTAGTGAAGAAGACAAACAAAATCCTAGCAAAATATTAGGAGAACTTAATATTTCTAATGAAGGAGTATTAGACTCTGACCAATCCCTAATTACTGCAATTCAAAATTCAAATGTAATACTGCCAGTTTTAGGAGACATTTCTGTTTTTGATAAAATGAATAATTCTAAACCAAAAACAAACTTTATATCAAGAGGAGGTGATGCAGAAAACTACTTATATAATTTTAAAAATAAAATCACTTCACTTGAAGTTATAAATAATGCAGCAAAAGGTATAGGTAACATTTCATATCTTGATAATCAGGATGGTGTCTTGCGGTCATTACCAATTTTACTTAAAATCGATGGAGATATCTGGCCATCACTAAGTTTAGAAACATTAAGATTGTTACATAAAAATAAAAGTATTTTAATTCAATCATCAGAAAGTGGAATAAAAACAATTAGAACCAAGAACTATAGTTTCAATACAGATCCAAACGCAATAGTGCATATCAACTATAAAAAATTTGATAAAGATAAATACATTTCAGCTATCGATATTTTAAATGACAAAATTAGTAAAAATATAATTAAAGATAAAATAATTTTAATTGGAAGCTCAGCACAAGGTTTATTTGATTTTGTTAAAATACCTAGTGGAAAAGTTATCCCTGGAGTTGAAACACATGCTCATGCAATTGAAAATATTATAAATAACGACTTTATAATTAAAAACTTAAAAACAGACATTATTGAAATAATTATATTATTAATTTCTTTAATCTTAGTATTAATAATTCCAAAAAAAGTGAATCCAAAACTAAGTATAGTTTTTTTTGTAGGCTTATGTGTATTTCTAATAACTTCTAGCTTAGTCTTTTACCAATTTAATTATTTTATAGATGTATTTTACACTACTTTAGGCTCTGCATTTCTATTTTTAGTTACTCTGTATTTTAGATATCTCCAAGAAAATGAAATAGCTATTGAAAATGAAAAAAAACAAATAGTTTTAAAGAAAGAAAGAGAAATTGCTGGTGAGGTACAAAAAAAATTATTTCCGAAAGAATTTGAACAAAAAAATATTCTTTATGCAAAGAATGTTCCTGCGCGAGATGTTTCTGGTGATTACTATGATTACATAAAAATATCTGAGGATGAATTTTATTTCACATTAGCAGATGTTTCTGGCAAAGGAGTTAAGGCTGGAATACTGATGGCAAATGCTGCAGCTGTTTTTAGATCGATGGCAAAACTTAATAAAGAAGTATCTACAATTGCAAGATACATTAATAATCAAGTTGCAGACTCATCTTATCAAGGAATGTTTATAACTGCAGTTGTAGGAAAATATAATATTAAAGAAAAAAAAATAGAATACATCAATCTTGGGCATGAACCAATTATGGTTTATGACGAAAATTTTAATTTTGAATATTATAAATCTACACTACCTCCGCTTGGAATTATGGCTATGGATAACGATGATTTCTTTCAGACAAACGAAATAAGCTTAGTAAATAAAAATTTAGTTATCTATACAGATGGTGTTACAGAGGGATACTTAGAGAATAATCAAGAATTAGAGGCAAAAGGTGTAGAAAAGGAAATTATTGATAACAAATTTAAGTCGCCAGTAGCAATTATTGAGCATTTAAGCAATATTTTAACCAAAAGAAAAGAGCCTTTAAGAGACGATATCACCTGTCTGATCATTTCTGGATTTTAAGAATTGTTATGAGAATACTGATCTTTCTTTTTATTATATCTATTTCAATCACTAAGGTTCATGCAAATTTAGTTTTAAGTGAAGTTTTAAATAAACCAGAAGATCTTGAACAAGCATTTTTATTTGTAGAGCAAGAAAAAGATAACAAAGTTAATGAAGCAATTTATGCGCTCGAAGTTTTAAAGAAAGTTTACCCAGAAAATTTAGAGATTAAAATAAAACTATTTTATCTTTATGAAAAAACTCAAAATGAGACAGGGTTAAAAAAAATATTAAATGAGTTAAGAGAATTTGAAAACGTTCCAAGTTATATTGCAAATAAAATAAATGAATTAATTGTTTCAGAAAATAAATCTGAGAAAGAAACTTTACAAATATCAAATGATAGTTCCAAAGGAATAAAATATTCTGAAATTCTTAATAATCCAACAGATCTTGAATTAAATTTAAGATTTGCAAAAGAACAAGAAAGTTTAGGAAATTATAAAACTGTTATTGCAACTTTAGAAAGACTATCAGATCTATACTCAGAAAATTTAGATTTAAAATTATATTTGTTGTCAATATCGTTAAAAATAGATTCTAAAGAAAGAACAAAAGCAATTATTGATGAAATAAAACAGAGTGAAAAATTAACAGCTGATATCAGAGAGCAACTTAACTCACTAACTCAAACTTTAGAAAATCAGAAAAAACCAAGAGATGAAAACGACTGGATTAGATATATAGATTTTGGTGTTAATCTTGCCGAAGAAAATAATGTTAATACTGTTTCAAATTCAAAAACATTATATATCAGTGATAGTTTAAGTAATTACGCTGCTGATACTATTTACGATGATTCTTATAGTGACATCTTTATAAGAACAGGTGCTTTTAAAAAACTATCTGATACTTCTAATTTAAGTTTAAGTTTAGGTAAAAACGTAACTAGACAAAATAGAGACAAGAATAAAGAAAATGATCTAGATTCTTTGTTTGTTAATTACAATAAACAATTCAATAAAAATTATACGTCCGCTTTCTTTTCAATGAATAACAATAATTTTGTTAATGATGCTGAAAATGTAATTTATAATGTTACTCTTGAAAACAGATATCTAACTAAACCAAATCAAAATCTATTAGTATCTTCAAATATGGGTATTACAGATTATAGAACAGATACTACTTTTAGTTCAGCAGATAATAAAAACAATACTTATTATGGACTTGCAGCGGGTTATGAATATTTTTTGAGCAATACCAATAATATAAAATTTAAATTAGGTACAAATCAGTATAACGCTAAGCTAGACTCTTATGGATATGAAAATAACTTTTATACTATTTCAAATTCGGGAAAAATTGGATTTTTAAATTATACAATTTCACATTCAAATAACTCAAATAAATATGATAAATCTGACACTTTCGTAAAAAGCGATACAGTCAGAGATGATGAGATTGTAACAAATAGTGTTACACTTTCTGGAAATTTAGAAGAACTAATAAAGAATAGGTATATAAAGAATGTTTTTTACAATCTTTCTTATTCTGATATAGAGTCGAGCTCAAATATCCTTAACTACGACTACGATAAGGAAATAATTAAATTTGGATTAACAAAAAGGATGATGTTTTGAAGAAAATATTGGCTCTAATTTTAACCCTAATTTTTATCAGCCATTCAGTTGCTGATGAGAAAATTGTAGGTGCAATTACATTATCGATTGGAAAAATTACCAATCAAAAAGGAGAAATTTTAAAAGCCGGAGATAAAATTTTCTTTGGAGACGAAATTATTTCTGATGGAAAATCTAAATCTCAAATAATCTTTTTAGACGAGACCGTTCTTACAATCGGAGAAAAAACATCAATAACAATAGATGAATTTGTTTTTGATCCAAGTACATTAGACGGCAGTTTTTTAGCAACACTTAATGAGGGAAGTGTAAAAGTTTTAAGTGGATTAATTAACCAAAAGAACCCTGAAAAATTAGAAGTTAAAACTGCAGCAGGAACAATAGGTTCAAGAGGTACAGAGTTTCAAACAATTATAGATGAAGAAGATAATGCCCAAGTATTGCTGATTGGTCCAGGAGAGGATAATACCTTAGGATTACGACCAGGTGCGGTAGAAGTTGCAAATGAACTTGGGAGTGTATTATTAGATACACCTTTTTCATTCACACAATTGTCTTTAAACCAAATTCCAACTCCTCCAGTTGAAATTACACAAGAGCAATTACAACAATTCCAAAATTTTTTAGACGTTAAAGCAAATCTTGATGTTCAAGAAGTAGAGAGTGCAATTAAAGAAGGTTTGTTTGATGATCAACAAATAAGCGGAAATGAAATAATAGGCGAAATAGTAACCACTGCTTTGAATTTAAGTGATGGAGGATTAACTTTCGATCAAATAGCAGAAGTACTCGGTGTTGATGTTGTAGATATTATTGGTGAAGAAGGTCAAGCTGAATTTGAAAACGAGTCAGCAGAAAATCAAATTGCAATGGCAAATGCTGAAGGTGGAGACGGTCTAGCATATATTTTACGTTATGGTGGTACCAATTTAGGAGAAACTAATTATGGAGATTTTCAAGGTATAACTTCTGGAACTTACACTTATACAGGTAACAACATTAACATGGCAGCAACTAAAGGAACTGGTTCTGGAACGTTTAGTGGTGTAACAACGGTTAACTTTGCATCTCAAACAATTAATAATACTTATTCAGGAACATTGTCTTTAGATGGAAATGCTAATGTAGATTTTAGCTATTCTTTTACAACTGATTATTCTAGTGGATCTGCATCTACATCCATGTGGGGAACTAATAACGGAATTTTTAGTATAAATAATTCAAACGGTACAACTGCTACAACTACTAAATCAGGTGATGCTGGTTTTGATCCATCAGACTTTACTTCAGCTGCTGGAAGTTATTATGCTGATGCCGCAACTGATTTCTTTAATGTTCAAATGAATGGATCTCCTAATCCATCAACTGGTTCAGTTGCAACAATTGCTTTAAATGTTTCTGATTATAATGATGCAGCAACTGATACAGAAAATACTATAGATGGCCAAAGAACTGGAATTATGCCATCAAGAAATTAAAACTATCTATTATTCCAAGATATAGGTGTAACAGTTACAGCGTTTCTGCTACCAATTGCTTTAACAATTCCAACTTCTTGATTTAAAGTTGTATCTCCATAAACGAGCTTAACTTTTATTCTTCTATTACCTGGAGTGAAATCACTAGTGTCTGTATTTTGATAGTATACTTTTTCTAGCTCATCTCTCCATTCTTCAATAGTAGGAACAGTATTTGCTGGTGGTGTTATCTTTAAAGGAGAATTAGAAGACCCAATAAATGTAGCTGATCTTGACCAGCCAGATGTTAGTGCATTATCTCCCGTTGTATTAATTTTAACTGTATCTTCATCACTTATAAAAATACTATTTTCACTGCCATCATTATAAAACGATACTTCTGCTCTAACTGGGCCTAATACTACAGCTATATTGTTATCATCCTCTTCAATAACTGCCCCTGTGTAATCTCCAACACTACCTCCAAATCGAACAATATATCCCTCAACATCCGAACTAGCAGCACCTTCTCGTGTCATAATTTTTGTTGTTGATGAGGAAGTGGTCTGCTTGAATGTTAAATAATCATTATCATCAGCTGCAGGATGAGAGCTCATCCAGTTTGCTGTAGCGAATGGTCCAACACGTACACTCGACTCTGAGGAACGCAATGTTGTCTGATTACAACTAGCTTCGTTTTCAAGATCATCATCGGTTAAAGATGTGTTTATCCTTACGCGCCAAAACTCTTTATCTTTCCATGGACCAGAAGTATATCTCCAAAAACCAGACCTGTATAAACCACCCTGACATTCATCAGTACCATTGACCCAAGCCTCTTTATTATTAGAAACACCAAGTTCTTTTAGGGCATCCAAATCTGCTGTTGTTGTAACATTTGCTAAATAACCTTGAATTCCACATAAGTTTGCATAAGTTGCCTGAAAATTAGCTTGATTGTAATTTAGTTCCTTAATATTCAATTGATAGTAATGTTCTGCATTGGTTGGTTTTTTAACATCCCCAATTAATACTTCTATTTCTCTAGTTCCTGCTGTTGATGCATTGTGTTCAAAATACATTGACTTAATTAAATCTAAATAATTTTTACAAGTAGCATCTCCTGTTAATGTGACAGTAGCTGTCTCATTGTTTGTGGCTGATAAACCTAAAGCACTAAGCTCATTTGTTCCAGCTACTAATTTATCACCACTTTGAGAACCAGTTTTTATCTTAACGATAGCTTTTGATACCCTTCTATCATAAAGTTTAATTACTCTTTTAGTAGCTATTCTTATAATTGGGTCTTCATCATTTTCCATTCCACCATATTCAACAATAATTCCTCTTATTGAGTAATCAGAATAAGAATCGTCTGGACCATTATTCCAATTATGCAAATCATTCCAAGTTAGCTGCTGACTCTCTGAAAAGTGAGTTCCTAACATGTGTACACCATGTTCTGTTCCTGCAACGTTATTTGGCTCATCTTCGCCACTCCAATTTCTAAAAGGCATTCCATCAACAAATACTTCACCAATTTGCTGGCCCGATGGGTTTGCTCTTGTCCAATCTGGTTCACCACGATTAGGTTGCCCAGATTTTGGTAAAGTAATCTCTTCTTGGTTTGCAGATGGATCTTCACTTGCAGTTCTGTTTGGAGCAAATGCTAAACCTCTAGCATTCCACAACATTCCTTCTGGTCCTGTTACCCATCTCCAAAAAGGACACTCATCATTATCTACTGAGTCATCCACATTGCTTAAACTTGCATTAAAGAAAGTTCTAGTTCTATTTCCAGTTATTGCAGCGTTAGTTTCTAAAGCAATTTTAGGATCTTTGTAAAATAGTTCTATACCTGATTGAGACTGAGGATTGTTATTTGAACTAGAAATTGTTGCGGTTTCTTTTCTGTAAAATTCATTTTGAATACCTTCTAACTCCCATAACTGTGCTGTGCTTGCTGTGTAATTTGAAAATGAGGTAGAATTTATATTTTCTCTAGTATCAAGATCTACAAGATTAAAAGTGGTATTTGAGACAACTCTAACCCTGTAAAATCCTGTACCAAGTTGAGTCATCCCATCTACATTCATTTGATTGGAGGAGCTGATATCTGCAATTTTTATAATATCGTCATGTACCAATCCATGATTTGAACTTGTAGTAATAACAGCAGGATTTGCTTTAGATATTGATGAAATTGTTATTGCAGAAACTGTGCCTCTGTATTTTTCAACAATATTTCTCAAATAGTTAACCGAAGAGCCGTAAGATTGACCTCCTCTATACATTGTGATGTTCTCAAAATCTCTTAAAGCTCTAAAATCTGCAGTAGCTTCAGCTCTATTATCTCTTTGTCTAAAACCACCACACTTATTTAAATCAGCATTTGAATTTTGATCATCTGAGGATGAAATTCCTCCCATCCATCCATTTCCAACTGCTTTATCTGTTACAATATCGTTTTCTTCTTCACTTGTTATAGTTGCTAGATAACCACTTTTTCCAAAGTAATCTAGTTGTCTTGCAAGTGAGAAGCCTTCGTTCATTCTTCTATTTTTATCATTGAAGATATCATTATTTGCATTTGAACTTGCTCTTCTTGGAAATTCATAAAATTCATAAAAATGGTTATAACCATCACGATGTTCATTTACATGAAGAGGGCCAAGTGAGAATAAAATTGTTCTTTCGCCTAGTGAAGGAGTTGTAACATCATCTGCATCTGGATCAGTTCCATCTGTACCATCTGTTCCTTCAACCGCATAAGGATTGTCACCATCCTCTGCATCAGGTTCTAATGTATTGTAATATTTGACAGACTCAAACGCTTGTTCCCATACATCAATGTCATCACACGGTGCATCAGACTCGTTTCCTGAATACAATGTCCAAACTTGAGGATTAAAATTTGTAGGTGTTTCGCTTATGTCTAATGAAGATCCACCTGTAATTGTTGAACCAGATGTATTTTTCCAAACTCTGTTATTATACCAAACAAAATCATTTGCATTATATGAAGTTGCAGGACTCCAATTATCTGGTTTTCCAGAATGGACTAAAGTTAATACTCCAGTATAAGCATTCCAACCTAAGTAATCATCTGATGTATTATTATCTGATGCAGAAGTGTTATCTGCAGTAATTGCTGAAGGATAATCTTCTGCACTTGTATCAATTTGCAATATATCCTCATAAACATCAGGATTATCATCAAGATCAAGATCATTTAAATCACCATCATTATTTCCATCTATAGCTGCAACATAAGTATCCGCCTCTATAGTAACTCGTGCCATACAAAAGTTTGTATCACTATAATTTACTTCATCAGTATCATCTGTGTCACCATCTTGGTTAATATCATGCTCTAAGCTAAAATGATCATATCCACCATATTCAACCACGTAACCTGTAATACAGTCTAATCCTCCAGAATTACAATTTGGAATTCTTCTTAAATCATTCCATCCACCATCAGTTCTGCTGTCCCTATTTATTTCCATATCGGCATAAGGTTCAGCTGCATTATTGGGTTCGTTTGTTTGCCAATTGGTATAAGAAACACTCATTCCCATTAATGGTCCAGACTCGGATTGCATGTTGGTAGCACCAAGTGTTGGGTCTCGCCAATCTGAATTAGAAAGCCATAAATAATGCTCGTCATCAGAACCGTCTAATCTTGCTCCATAATATACAGCTCTAGTTTCTCCGGCGGCTACATGAAAAGGAGTTACATCCGTGCATCCTGAATCTGTACTGTTATCGCACATAACAGCATCTTTAATAAATTCATTTTCAGCTGCACTTTCAATTGAAACCAGATATCCTCTCATACCACCGCATGTTGATTGTTCTGCCCTTCTCTTTGCTTCCCACCAATCAATAGAGTCGCCGTTGTATCCAAGATCGCTTGAAATGTTTGGTGCTGTTGAAAAATATTTGTAATAGTGACCGTAGCTATTATCCCCTGATGAAGATTTAAATTGAACTCCATCACATCCACTACCTAAAACTTCTGACCAATCATCTTCTTCAAAATCAGCATTTGCACTTTTTCCGTCATCTTTTTCTAAATAATAAAGTTTATCGTCATACTCTACACAATCACCCTCGTTGTAAGATGAAGAAGCACTAAAATCTGTAAAAGTAGTTGTGTTATTGCATTGCTCCATCGCTCTTTTGTAGACATAGAAATTGGTATTAGTGTTATCTTTAGTTTGAATATTAATGTCTCCATCAGTACCTAATTGACCAACATAAGTATTTAAAGGTGTGATCAATGGAGTGCCCTCTTGACCTGTAAGGTCATTTAAATCTTCTGAAGTTAATGCTATTTTTCCATCTCCAACGTCACCTTTTTGAACTGGAGCACTCACAATTAATTCCAAAGGCACTATTTGGTTTTGTGGACCTTTTCCACATGACAAAATTTTGTAATAAACTAAATCTTCACCTGGAGGAATATTATAAACAGGAGTTGTATCATGATCTACTTCGATTTTATTATCATCTGGATCTTCATAATCCTCTTTTGCCGTCTCCCATTTAGTTCCTTTAGTTCCAATTCCATAAATTGTTGCATCATTTTTTCTATCCGCTCCTCTAGAAGTATTAGAGTCTTTTGCGGTGTTACCAGAACCTTCATTAAATTTATAATATGAAACAAGGCCAGGTTCTGAACCTGATAATCTTCTTCTATTATTATTTGCAATATCAGTACCTGTTCTAGAAATATTCCATATTCTCATTTCAGAAATATTTCCCTTCCAAGGGACACTTTGGATTTTTACATCTCCAGTTAAATAACTATTGGGAGAAAAACCATGAAGACCTTCACCAATTGCGAGTGGCCAATGGTCTCCTTCAGGAAGTGTTTCAGGTTGATTTGTGTATCCAGATTTTGCTCTAGCACCAATATCTGCATTATAAGTTCCAACCAGTGTTCCATTTTGGTAAATTCTTACATTTCCAGTATCAGTCGAGCCAGGCGTTCCTCCATCCCAAACCCAGGCAATGTGTGCCCATTTATCTTTAACAGGGGTACCTACAGTATTTCCTTCGCCTGCTAAAACTACTTCTCCTAATCTAGGTGACCAATCATCATCCAAAACTTTAAAGACCAAATCCCACTCTCTACCCCACTCAAAGGCGTGCATATTATATTCAGATCCTGTCTGTTTATTTTTGATCCACATTTCAATTGTGAACTGATCAGTTGGAAAATCCTTAAATTTTTCAACTAATGCAAACGATCTATCAGTATAGGTCGTATCTCTTTCAGTATTTGCTTTTGAGCCCTGTTCAGAAAAATAGATTGATCTAATTACATCTGAATGTCTCATAACAAAAACTTCATAGGACATATCCTCAAATTTTTTGTCATCATTACCTAAGTCTGACGTAATTCTTTTTGCATAAAAAATATCTTTACTTGAATTGGTGTATCCATGTCTATTCAGACATTTATTGTCGGAATTATCTACATGAAGAGAGTTTTTTATATCGACTAAAGAGAAACTATTTGAATTAAGTTGATCTGAAATCCATTTTTGACCCTCTTGTAAACCAGTCTCAGCTGCTAAATTTACTTGTTGCATAACTGAATTTCTTGAAACACTTTTTAAATCATTGTCATAATAGAAAAACATTGCTCCTGTCATTATTGATAAAGCAGAAACGACAGCGATAACAAAAACTAAAACAAATCCTTTTTCTTTTTGATTTTTTAAGTTCATAATTTATTAAGAATCACTCCATAGCTGTTGTCTATCAATATAGTTGTGAGAAGTTTTGCATCTATTTGAAAGCATTCCGATTGTTACATCTTCTCCATCTACAGTTACTGTTTTTTCTGCAATTTTAACAGATGGTTGAACAGATCTTTCTGGAAAATCAAAAGTAATAACTGCTTCATCTAAGTTACTTGTAAAAGGAACGGTTTGTCTTCTAAAAACTTTTTCACCTTCCTTTCCATAAATATATCCCTCTATAGTCATAGCAGCCTTAGTTTTGTAAACTGAAATATTTTCCATTGCTGTTTCAGAGCAGTCTACTCTATCAACATAAACTTTTTCTGTTGTGGCAAGTTGATTTCCTCTTAAGTCAGTTGCGATAATTCTAACTGCAAAATATTTTTTATTAGCTGGTAAATTTGCCCATCTAATATCTGTGTCATCATTTAAAACTAGATAAAATTTATCATCTTTTTGATCTATTCTAAATCTTGTTTCGTGATCGACGTCTTTATCTGAGTCGTCATTTGGTACTTCACCAAGATTAAATCTCACAAAATCATGTTCATCTGGCTCTTGTGCATCGTCCCCTGTAGTTGTTACATAAATTTGACCAATTACTAAATCTTTGTTTGAATCTTCTGGCATATCAAAATTTGTCTTATCACTGATAACGGTTGTTCCGTCTGCTTCTTTAAAAGAAACACCAGATGGCGTTGTATTACCTATATTAAAACCAATATAAACTTTTTTAATATCAGAAATTCTAGTGTTCGATGTGTCTTCAGTTTGAACTGCGTAATAAAAAGAGTCTTCATGAGCTTCACCATCATCAAAACCAGTTGGTAATGTGTCGTACTTAAAAGAACCGTCTGCATAAACATGCATTTTTCCACCTGAGGCAGTTGTAGAAACTATTGCTCTTGCACCACTATAACTTGCTTTATTTCTAGTATCATACATCTCACCAATATTTGGTAGTTCACTATTGTTTGCCCAAACTGCAGTAACTGCTCTCCATGTTCCACTTAACCGACAATCCATTGTCCTATCAGAGCCATCAACACTTTGTGTTTTGTGTGTAGCAGTCTCGGCCAAATCTCCAGTTACGGTTCCAATCTGCGCACAACTGTTTGTGTCTGAATTAGCATCAACCAATACTTCTAGGTGTTCTCCCTGTGGATCATAAGATTTGCTTAATAATCCATAAACTCTGTTTATAGTTTTGTAATCTTCATCCATGTAATAGTATAAATTCTGTGCTTTAGGCATTGGTTTGTTGGCTGCAGTTTTTGTAGGAACGTACCTTGGTAGTCTTGCAATCTGTATATTTGAATATCTATTGTCAGGTTGTGAAAAAGAAACGATTGCAACTGAACCTCTTTGAAATCTTTTAAAATTTGCTTTTTTTAAATCATCTCTATCTTGGCTTCTCCCGGGTAAAGCAACTTCTGTTCCCGAGTCCGCTTCTGAATATGGAAATGTAGATGAAGTATGGTCTTTTAAAGTTCCAGTACTATCAAAACGATAATCAAAAGCAGTAAATCTTTGACTTAATGTATTCGATAGATGTGGTTTATTTTCAATATTTGCTCTAAATTTATTTGGATGAAATGTCATGGTGATAGTGTTTTTTACACCGGTGTTTCTTCCCCAACTACAGTTCCATCTATGCGTAGCTCCGGGGTTGTAACTTATTCTAGAAAATGATCTTCCGCGGCTACTACAATTTCTAAAACCAGTATTTGTTGGTCTAGTATTATCAAATCTTGCAAATAATCTATCATAACCCAAGGTATTATAATTCATTTGTTGAGAGCTGCTTGGAGTTGACCAACCAGTTAAATGACTCATATTTGCATGTGAAAGATAAGATCCCTCTGATTTTCCACAATTCCTTGTATGGCTAAATTCATAACCTTTAAAATGATGTAAATGTATTGCTGATTGATTGCCTCTAGCTCCCCACCATGACCACAAATACATATCATAAGTCATATCCGCAGGTTCTCCCCACCAACTGTTTTTCTCTGAAGCAGACAAACTATCCCATTCGGCCTTATCAATTCCTCTAAGAGAGTTTTTTAATTTTGTATCAAAATCACTACCTCCACCTAATCTTTCGTAATCAATTCCAGCACACGCTCTTATTTTTCCATCAGGCCATTTTTTTTGAACTACACTTGGTCTTTGATATCCAGCAGCAAAACCTAACATATCATCATCCATCCAAGCGTTCATTTGTGGATTGCAGTCTGGATAACCACCTGAACATATCATTCCTTTCAAAACAAAAGAATCATATTGATCAGTTGATACTAAAAATGAAGGAGATGCTAAGTTTTGTTGTATGTAAAAGGATCTTCCATCATCAGTTAAATCATAATTTGGTCCTCCGTTATAACTTGAAGAACCTCTGCTCTCATAGTTATCTTTTCCATAAGTAAACCCTTTGGGTTCCCAGGTATGAAGATTGATATCTGAAAATTGTGGAGCTTCAAACTTCATAACTCTGATAGTATAGTCTTTATAAGCTTCATTTTGATCTTCCCAGCCATCTCCGTCACAATTAGTGTCTAAATCAGCTTTCAATCTTATGTTAAAATCTTGATATCCATCAGAATTAAAACTGTAACCTGTATCAGTTTTGTTTAAGTCTCCAGAAATTGTAATAGTTCCATTCCATTCACCATCGTCTGCTACATTATCATTATCAAGATCGTCATAACCAGAAGTTGCCGTTAAACCTGGTGGAATAGTCGTATCAGCACTAACTGTTACTAACTTTAACCTCATTTCACTATGAGTAACGTCCGGGATCCCTGTTACCTCTGGTGGTTTTTCAGTTCTGAAAACAATATCATCGTGAGTTCTATTTAAAGCTGTTGTGCCAACTTTTTCACCTTGATGTAAAACTATTACATCATCATTAGTTACAAAATTAGATAACTGAATGTCTCTAGTTAAATTGTTTGAACATTGAGCTTTTAAACTACCTGTAAATGGTATTACAGGATCTCTATTTTCATGCAAATCTTCCTCATCATAAACATAAAATGTAGACCCTCCAAAATTAAGATTTCTCATATAAGCGGAGGCAGTATAAGTTTCAGATACTTTTTCATCTACAGATTCTAATTGTACCTCAAAGTCAATATGTTTACTTCTAAGTCTAATTTTAAATTCATCAAAAAATTGCGCTACAGGCATCCAATCAACATCAACTACAGTGTTAGAGTCGCTCTCGTCACAATTATTAGTGTTCCAAATTTTCTTCTTTAGAACTGTTTTTTCAGTTTCTGGTGAGTAAGGTATTTGTAATTCATATTTAATTAATTTTCTTCTAATGGTGCCGTCGTTTTCTTGTGTATCAAAACAAAATAAAACCTTTTCTCCATACTCTGTATCATCAGCAACCTCTGTTTCATCATCATCATCATTCAACACTTTTACTGGTTCTTGGACTTCACCAAGCGAACTATCAGGATGTTTATACCCAGCCATTTTGCTATCGTATTGCAACATATGAAGTGCAAAACGAGCCTCTTGCTTCATATTGTTATGATTAATTTGTCTGACAAATGTTCCCTGAAAATTACTATAAATTGTATAAGTAGCTCCCATAACAATTGTTGAGACAACTACAGCAACTAATGCTTCTGCAAGAGATAATCCTTTTTGAGTAACAAATTTTTTTAAATTCATTTTAAGTTCCAGCTAAAAATAGTCTTCTAAATTTTTCTTCAATTTTGTCTTGTTTAATAATTATTGTTACTTGTTTTTTTTTGACAGTTTCATAAACATCAACACCACCCTCTTGATCTGTAACTCCATCGTTATCTTTATCAACAGGTACATCTTTTTCTATTTCTTCAATTTCAAGCAATCTCTTATCCCCAGTTCTTGCAGGACCAAGATGTTTCTTTAGCAGAGCTCCCCAATTATCTAAATCGGCCAAAACTTTTTGGTTGGTTATTGTTGCTTTATATGTTGAATCTTCAAACTTTGTCATATCCAGATCATCATAAGGATCTAAACTACCTTCAGCATTAGATATAAAAGTAATTGGTGCATTTTTTGTTGCATCTGATGCCATGTTTTTGTTAGGTGTATCATCAGGAACATCTGATCTTTCTAATGATAGTGTAGTGTTGTTGTCATCATCAAATTCAGTTGAATCTGTAATTTCATACTTGCCACCAACTCCTTCAATAATAATTTGGTCACCATCTCCTGGTAATTGTGCTAGACCTTTTACCTTCAGTGAAGCACCTGCGGTTGTATCAGCAAAAACTCTTGGGTTTCCATATTGTGCAGCTACAGGATTGTAAACAGCCGCAAGTTCCTCAAACATTAATTCTACCGCATAAGCAGCTTTGTCAAACTTTCGTAAGTTTGCAAAATCTCTTTCTTGATAAGATTGTAATGTCATAAATACAGTTATAGCTACACCTAAAACACCTGCGGCGGTCATCCCCTCAACCAATGAAACTCCTTTTTGAAATTTGTATTTAATGTTCATTACATTCTTGTCCCATTATTAAAAAAGCCTGTTTCATAAGTGTGTAAGTACTCTTTTTTTCCTCCTGCATTCGAAGAAGATTGCATCTCTCCTCTAGCATTTTCAGGTGATGATCCATCAGGTAAAAAACAAAAAAAATTATCTGAGGCAGAAACTTTAGTGCAGTTTCCAGTTGTAGATGTACATCTACTAATTGTCATATGCTCGAGTTTTTTTGTTAAGTCTGCAAGCTTCGTTCCTTTATCGTTTGTACCATCAAAATCAGAACATTTAGTAGCTGTAGATTTGTGATACTCTACATTGTATCTATTCAAGCCTTGTGCCTGCCATACTTCTAAATCTGCAGTAGTGTTAGTGGTATCATTTACAATTCTTATTGTGTATGCATTTCCATCTTCCAACGAAAGTTGTCTAACATAATTTATCTGACCTCTAATTGTTGCAAGGTCAGTTTCATAATTTTCTTGATCACCAAAGTTGTCAATAGCTGGAAATCCTACAGCACCTATAATTGATATGATACCAATAGTGGTCATTAACTCTAAAAGACTGAAGCCTTTTTCTTTTTTCTTCATTGAGATTTATCCTACAGCTTGACCAATACTGAAAATTGGCATGTATAAAGCAATCATTAGAACACCTATAATTGCACCAATTATAACGATCATCAATGGTTCAATAATTGAAGAAAGAGCCGCAACAACACCATCAAATTCTTCTTCATAATATGTTGCAATTGACTGGAACATTTCTTCCATATTTCCTGTCCGTTCTCCAACAGCTGTTAGCTGGGAAAGCGCTGGTGGGAATATGTGCTCTTCTTTTTTTAATAACTCAGACAAAGTTTGTCCTGTTACTATCTGCCTACCAATTCTTTCCAGTGCATAAATAAAGACAAGATTGGTCGTAACAGATTTTGAAATCTTTATTGTGTCGATAATACTTACACCAGCTCTAGTTAGATTTGCCATAATCATACACATCCTAGAAACCGTTGCCTTAACAATTAAATCTCCAAATAATGGAAATTTTAAAAATCTTTTATGCATCACATGTCTAAAACTCTCAATATTTTTATACATAAAGTTATATGTGACCCTAATAATTATTATTATTCCAACTATTTTCATTATGTTTGTTGGGTTAGCGATAAATCTACTAGCATTAACGATAACTAATGTTGCTGCTGGAAGTTGAACACCCATTGAGCCATACATTTTTTCAAAAACTGGAACAACTTTCCATAACATGAAAATTGTAATGACTGTTGCAACAGTTAAAAGCATTATTGGGTAAAATAATGCACTCTTAATTCCTGATTTTATTTTAGCGTTCTTTTCTAACAACTCTACCAGTTTAATTAAAAATTCATCCAACTTACCACTAGCCTCACCTGCAGATATCATATTCAAATAAATATTATCAAAAACTTTTGGATGCTTAGCAAATGCATCCGTTAAATTCATACCTCCATTTAAATCTTTTATTATTGCATGAGCAGTCATTTTCATTTTCATATGTACCGTTTGATCTCTGATCATTCTTATAGACTCAAGTATAGGAAGACCTGCTTTAATCATGGTCGAAACCTTTTTGGTAAACTGTAATAATTCTTTTTGAGGAACCGTGGCCCATGGACCAAAATTTAAATAAATATTTCCTTTTGCAAAAATAATTGGAGCGTTACTTATTGGAATATCATCTAGTGATGGAGGTCCTTTTGCTTCTGACTTGCCGTTCCCTTTTTTGATTGAGGTTACAATTATTTTCTTTTTCCTAAGTTCTAGAGCAGCTTTTTTTGGATCGGATGCAGAAATTACACCAGTAATTTTTTTTCCAGCTTGAACACCGGCGTATTGAAATGTTGCCATAAATTAAACTACTAAAATTCTAGAATATTCTTCAACAGACAATATACCTTTTTTTATAAAATTTCTGCCTATAACTTGCATAGTTTTAAAACCATCCTTGATAGCCACTTCAAGCATCTCATCTCCTCTAGCATCTCTTAAGATTGCAGCTTCTAAGTTGGGAGTTTTTTTTAATACTTCATAAATTCCTTGTCTACCTTTGTATCCAGTATTATTACATTCAGCACATCCTGCGCCCATTTTGGGGGTAAAAGTATTTAGGTCTTCTTCTTTAAATCCAAGTTGTAATAAACTTTCTTTAGTTGCTTTTTCGTCATCAACAGTACAAGACGAACAATTTTTTCTCGCCAATCTTTGCGCAACAATCAAACTTAATGCTGATGCAACCATGAAACTTGGAACACCCATGTTAACTAATCTTACAACTGTAGAAACTGCATCATTTGTGTGAAGAGTACTTAATAACAAGTGTCCAGTTAAAGCTGCTTTAATTGCAATATCTACGGTAGATTTATCTCTTATCTCTCCAACTAGAATTACCTCGGGGTCTTGCCTTAAAAAGGATTTTAATATCGCTTCAAATGTTAAACCAATTTCGTTATTAGCTTGGATTTGACCAACACCTTTCAAATAAAACTCAACTGGGTCTTCAGCAGTCATTATATTTGTTCCAGGATTATTTATTTTTTTAATACATCCATAAAGAGTTGTACTTTTACCACTTCCTGTTGGCCCTGTTACCAAAACCATTCCTTGAGGAGCTGTTATCGCGGTAACTAAATTATCATAATCCTCTTTATCAAGACCTATTTGTTCTAATCCAAGATCAGGTCCAGCAGCAAGTAAACGCATAACCACTCTTTCACCTTCTTTTGCTGGAATAACTGAAAATCTAACGTCTATATCTACATCATCTTCATTTTTTGGTTGTGGATTTTTAAATTGAAGTTTTCCATCTTGAGGAAGTCTTTTTTCTGAAATATCACAACCAGACATAATTTTTAATCTAGTAATTACTGCATTGTAATTCTCCATCAAAAATTGTTTGAATTGTAATTGTTCTTGGAGAACACCATCTTTTCTAAATCTAACTCTTGCTTCACCTCTTCTAAAAATTTCAATATGAATATCACTGGTACCACTAAAAAAAGATTCATTTAAAAGTTTATCAACAAATTCTACAACAGCATTTTCACCTTGTGTAATTTTAACATTTGGAACTTTTACGTTTAAATTTGGTTTTGAAGTTGGTGATTTTTTAGCTTCAGCATTTGTTGATGATGCAGATTCTTGTGTTGCTTCTATTACAGATTTAAATTTTAGTGCTTGATCTAAGTTAGATGGTTTTGCAACATACAATTCAACATTGCATCCTGTCATACTTTTAATTTTACCTGCTAGGGTAGATTTAGTTGGATCAAATAAAGCAATTTTTAAAATTCTCCCAATTAGTTCAAATGGAAGCATTTCATTTTCCATTATAAAATCTTTTGGAAGTTTTTTTATAGCATCTTTTTTAATACTTTGCTCAGTTAAAATTATTTTACGTAAAGCATAGTTTCTTGATACGGCTGAAACAATATCATCTTCACTAACCAAGTTATCATTGATTAAATATTCCAAAACACCAAGAGGTACCTTACCGTTACTTTCATATTTTTTTTTAGCATCATTAAAGTTGGCCTCAGATAATTTCCCACTAGTTTTTAGAAGGTTGGAAATCTTAATACTAATTTCAGGATTAATTGAAGGCATGTATAAAGTTATAATAAAAATTATAACTTATACAACATTTGCACTTAAGAATATCAACAGTTGAGTTTTATCGTCTTTATCAGTAGTTTGTCTAAATAATGCTCCTAGTAGTGGAATTTTTGAAAAGAACGGCACATAAGTTTCACTATTTTCTCTAGTATTTTTATAAACACCCCCAAGCACAGCTACATCTCCTGCATTAATTTGAACTACAGAAGTAAGTGATTCCTCGTTCGTTACAACGTCGTCACCTGCGTCTTCACCTGGTGCATCATTCGCAAGTGTTAATTCAATTTTTACTCTACTTTCTCCTACAATTTCTGGGGTTACCGTGATGCTTAAATTTTGTGGAATTTCTACTGTGGAACCTGCAACATCACCAGAAGCTGGAATTACTTTTAACAGAGTTGTACCTTGAGTAAGAGTTGCAGACTCACCATCCATTGCAAATAGTTTTGGATTTGAGACTGTTTCAGTATTAGAATCTTTTACTGATGCTGTGATTACAGCTTTGATCTTTGTCATTCCTATATTTCCTAGCAAAAATGCTCCTCCTGCCAAATTGACTGCGTCTGATAAATCTGCATTTGATATAGCCTCAGGACTCGAGTCAGCAACAGGTGTTACTGAAGTTGTGTTACTAGGATTTGTATCAATTCCTGCAAAAGTTATTCTATCACTTCCGTTTTTAGTTGCTTGGGCATTCAATGCATCAATGTTTGCACTAAAGTTTTTGTTAAAGCCATCAGTTGCATTTACAATATAAGCTTCAATCATTACTTGTTTCTTTTCTAAATCAATTTTATTCAAAATATTCTCTGCTTGATTTAGCTGTGCATAAGTTCCTGTGATTACAATTTGATTATTTTTTTCATCATCTACCATTGTAAAACCTTCTGCTTCGCCCATTATCTCTCCAAGAGATTCTACTAGATCTGTTGAGCTTTGATAGAAAACCTTAAATATTTCTGTAATCATAGGCTCATTGCTATCTCCTTCATTCGATACAGAACCACCAATTTCTAAAGAAGCTAAATTATTATTTTCTTCTATTGTGCTATCTATTTTAGATTTTTCTAATTCCGCAAAAAATTCTTTTGTATGAACTCTCAATAATCCAGAATCTTCATCAACTGTCATTATTAAACTATTAATATCTAGTATGGCATAAACAGCAGAGCCCCATTTAATATTTTCAAAATCTATAGTTATTTCACCATTAACTTCATTACCTATGATTATGTTTCTTTGAACCAATCCAGCAAATAATTTTAAAGCTGATCTTATATTCATGTTGTTAAGCTTTAAACTTACTTCAGTATCTTCTAAATTTTTAATTTTTAAATTTCTATCAATTAGTTTTAGTGATTTTTTTTCTTGTGTTTTACCCTCTGTTAGAGAGATTCTTCTTACTAGCTTTTCTTCTTTTTTATTTTTATTTAAAATTTCATTTGAGTCTTGATTAAATTGCTCTGCAGTTTTTCTGAAATTTTCTGCACTAGCTTTTACGTTGAAAGACTCAATTTCTTGAACAGCCCCTTTATCCTTTTGGTCATAAGCCATTTTAGGTCTTTTCGAACTACTGCAACTAGCCAACAGTAAAGAAAGTGATAACACCAAAAATAATCTAATAAAATTATTCATTAATTAAATAAATCCTCAACATTAGTTACGGTTTCACTTTCATTATCATTATTGTTATCATTATTTTCTGTTTGATTTTCTAAATTTGTATCATCATTATTATTTACATCATCATTGATTAAATCATCAGTATTTGATTGAGGTAAAGATGCAATTGCCATTCCCACAATTGGGGTATTAATTAAAAATTCATATTCAATATTATCCTCTAAAACAATCATTCTATTTTTTTCAATTGAAACTATTACACCGTCTCTATTTCCTATTCTGTCTCCTTCTCTAACCATAAATTCACTATTACTTATTTCTATGATTGCAAGGTTCTTTCTATCTATTTGAAAATCATTAATACTTTTCTTATCTAAGTTTTCATAAGAAATATTTTCATTTGTATAAATTGGAATTTTTACTAATTGATTTTCGTTTAATATAACTGTGTTTTTTTCAAAAGCATTAAATTCAATTAATTCACTTATTTCTCTTTCATATCTACCGGCAATATCAGCTATTGTTTCATTTTCATTTGTTACGTGAATAAAGAAAGGTAATAATAATTTGTCACCAATTAAAATAATATTTTCATCATCTAAATTATTGTAAGAAGCAAGTTGTGTTGAGCTTAAATTATATCTTTCAGCGATTGAATTTAAGTTTTGACCCTCTTTTACGATGTGAAATCTATTAGGTATAACAACTTTATCACCAGTTACTAATTTTCTTGATCCAGGATAAATTGCATTTGCAATTTCTATTTCTCTTAATGAAAACCCGTATCTAAAAGCAATTTTCTCGATTGTATCATTTTCGGATATTGTGTGAGTAGTAGGAGTTTTTGCTCTATCAATTTTTTTGATTTTAGCTCTTTGAAATTGATGATCAGACTCTTTACTTAAAGCTACTCCTTTCAATAAATAGTCCCTTAATGAATATGCAACAATCGGATCTATATTTAAAACTGTAACAATTTCTGTTTCTTTAGGTTCGGCTTCAACAACTTCAGTTACATCTTCTGTATTATTAAATATTTCTTCTGCTAATTCTATTTCAACAGTTTCTTCCTCGATCACTAAGTCTGTCTCAGATTCAACTGTTTCTTCAATTTTAATTTCTACAACTTCTGGTTCTCTTATGATGCCAATTTCATTAGTAAACGGATCACTATGAGAATTGCTGTGAAACAATACAATGATGATAGTTAATATATATCTAAATAACATTATTTTTTATCTGCCTTTAATAATTTTGAAACTACCGTTTCATCATCGAAAACCTCATTCTTAATAGGCTTTAACGATATCCTTGAATTAAATTTTTTAGTTATTTTTTCTTTTGGTAATTCTTCCTCTATGGGTTCAGCTTGTCCCTCGTCAGTATACAAAGCTAGTCTATCTTCTTTTGAAAACTCTACTAATGCCTCAATTTTTGTGTCATTGACACTCTCATTATTTGCAAAATTATCCATCATATTTACAACGGCTTGGTCATTCATCGCCACACCTGAAAATAAAATATTATTTTTCTCCTCAATAGCAAAAGTGGTTAATCTAATATCCTTTGGTACTATTTCATTTAAATTTGCATAAAGATTTGCTGTTGTTTTTAAGTTAGACCCAAATGAAGCAGCCGTTTCAGTGTCTTTTTTTATTTTTGCAATTTTAGCATTATAACCTTTTAAAAGATTTTTTTTGCCTTCAAGATCATCTTTTAAGTCATTAGCTGCACTCAATTTAGAAGAATTATCTAATAATTTTAAAATTTTAAATGGCATAACATGTCCAATAAAACCAAGGACAAAAATCATAGATATCATTAAACAAAAATTTCCTAAAGTTTTTGATCTTCTATTTATTTTAACTTGATTAAAGTTAGACAATAAATTTACTGACATTATTTCATCCGTTGGAAGATTAAATGAATTTAATTTTCTAGATGCAATACCAATAGCTTCTGAAGCTAAAGATTTATTATTAAGTGAGTCCATATATTTTTTTGCATCGTCAGAAAATTCAATTGAGTCCTCTGGATCATAAGTTTTAACCACAACATCACCTAATTGTCGTTCAATTCCTTTTGAAACATTCTTGATTTTTTTCTTATCTGTTATAATTGAAATAATACTAATAGGATCAAATTCATACTTAGTCTCATACTCAACTAAGTATTGCTTTATTTGAGAGCCAAGTCTTTCAAAAATTTCATCCCAAAACTCAGTTTCAACACTCTCAACTTCTTCAACTGTATCAAGTAATACTTGATCTGCCTCAATAATATTTAATTCCGAATATTGAAAACCTTTGTTAGAGCAAATAGTGATACTTTTTTCATCCTTAGTATAATTCAGCAATACATTTGGGGTTTCAAATCCTTCTTTACCAAGTAATAATCCTTGTGCATTCATGTTGGAAAAAGGAGCAAGATCAATAACAACTGGATTATAACCTGCTAATCTAAAAATATTAGAATAAGCCTCCACATATTTTTTCTCTAAAGTAACTAAAACTACATCCATAACCCCAAGTTCTTCGTTTGAACTCACAATAGAATAACTTGTTTCAAATTCATCTAAAGTTTCTGGAGTTTCATCAAACTGATCCCAAAATCCTCCTAAAGAAGTAGCTTCTATTAAGCTTTCATCATCCATAAATGGAATTTGTAAGTTATAAATTTGTGCTTTTGTGGTATCTAAAGAAACTGCAATGTCTTTAGTTTTAGTTTTAATAGAATCTAAAGCATTTTTTACTTGATCACTTAAGTATGTGGTTGCAGCTAAAAAATCTTGATCTTCTCCAATACCAGCAATTTGCTGGTTAGAGAAATTGTCAACTTTACAAATTCCCTTTTTAAATGAAATTTCTGCAGCCTGAATATATTTGTCTCTAAAAACTACACCAATCACTTTCTCTTTTTTTGAGTGATTTTTTCCTATTAGCTTTGTGATAGGAGAAAATATTTTTGCAATCGGAGGACCAATTTTATCAATCATAATTTTTTAAAAACCTAATAAAATCACAATAATAAATACCGAATCAGTACACAAGCATTAGTTGTGTTACTTTATATATATCTTTAAGTTAAAAAAAACTTGAAAAGATATAACTTTTAGAGCATCAAAACATTAATGAGTCTTCATGATAAATTAAAATCATATCCAAAAGAATATGATTTGTCAGATATTCACATTAGATCGAATCAACCGTTTGCAATAAGAGAAAATGGAGAGATCAAAGTATTTAATGAAGATATTGTTTCAAGACAAGACATAGAAACTTTTTGGAAACAATCTTTAGATAAAGCTCAATATGATTATTTAATAAGCAATGGTGATTTAGATTTTGCTGTTGTTGTTGATGGACAAAGATTTAGAGCAAATGGATATTATTCTTCATATGGACCAAGTATGGTTCTTAGAAAAATTATAAGTGAAATTCCTAACATTGAAAAACTAGGTTTGCCACCAGCAGCTCATGAAGCAATCACGCATAAAACAGGATTGGTTCTTGTTACAGGTCAAACTGGTTCTGGTAAATCTACATCACTTGCTGCAATGATAGACCAAATTAATTCTCACAGAGCAGAAAATATAATTACAATCGAAGATCCCATTGAATTTGTTCATCCTGCTAAAAAAAGTATTATTTCTCAAAGAGAAGTTGGAAAAGATACTGGAAGTTTTGCAAAAGCATTAAAGTCCGCATTAAGACAAGATCCTGATGTAATTTTAGTTGGTGAGATGCGAGATCTAGAAACTATTTCATTGGCATTAACTGCTGCAGAAACTGGTCACTTAGTTTTTGGAACTCTACATGCTAGTAGTGCATCATCAACGATTACTAGAATTTTAGACGTCTTTCCACCAGCGCAAAAAGAACAAGCACAAACAATGTTAGCAGGGTCAATCAGATTAGTAATGTCTCAACAACTTCTTAAAAAGAGAGGTGGAGGAAGAATTGGGTGTCATGAAGTAATGACAGGGACACCAGCAATAAGAAATTTAATTAGAGAAGGTAAAACAGAGCAAATTCAATCTACTCTTCAAACATCTGCTAAAGATGGAATGTTTACAATGGAAAAATGTCTTGAGGGTTTAAAGCTCAAAAAATTAGTTGAGTAGATTAATTTGAACTTTCAGTAAATCTTTGTTGCGGAACTATTGCGGAAAAGGTTCCGGTACCAGTGCAATTACTTTCAGTTTGTTCACCTAGGCCTCTGTTTACACTTGAAGGATTTGGGTTGTTTGCTCCTTCACATTTTAAATTGAAATCCACATTACCTTTTAGTTCAACCTCAACTTCTAAAAACTTAATATTGTTAGCTGTGGATTTTGTTATGATATTATTATAAAGATAGTTTGCTGCTAAAAATGCAAAAAAAGCTAAAAAGAATATTTTTATGTTATTTAAATTTTTTTTAAAATTTACCATCTTTATTATTGTTATAGCTTTTATTCCTAAAAATTCTAATGCAAATATTTATCAATTAAGTTGTAAAAATAAAAAAAATACAACAGTTTGGGTTTATTCAAAGAAGAGAAAACAAGTTATTTTAACTAAAATTAATAGTTCAAAAACAAAAGTAAATTTCAAGATGGGTAAACAAACCCCATCATCTTTCTCCTCTGTTGGATCTATTGGCGGACTTCAGACAAATTTAACTTACAGCCAAAATTCAAATGAATTAGCGTTGTTACAAAAATCATTAAGAGGGTCTAATCAATTTTATAAATGTGCAAAGCCAAAACTAGTTAAGGAGGAATAGTTAAAAAATTAAAGTTAAAGTTGTGCCGGGACCAACCTCATTGTGTTTGTACTCACAAAATTTCGAAGTTTTCTTTATAAAGTATACTCCCAAACCTCCAGGTCTGACTTTATCTAAATCTCTTGGTTTAATTGTATCTAATGGTACTTGTTCACCGTAGTCAGTAATTATTACTTTAAGCTCATTGTCATTTATAATTTCTAAATTTAAATCAATTTTTTGATCTTTTTTCATCTTATATGAATACCTAATTACATTTTGCAAAGCTTCATCAATTGCTAAAGTTACACTTGCTATTTCAATATTTGGTAGATTTAATTTGCAATATTCCTCTATTTTAAATCTTGTATCTTTTAACTCTGAAGGATTTGAATGCATTTTTATATTCATAAATAAATTTCAATAGTATTACCCAATATGGGCATATTAAAATTAAAAAAAATAGTTTATAAGAGAATTATGAAAAAAATCTTACTAGTTTTATTTACATCATTAATATTTTTTCAAAACATAGTCAAAGCAGAAGTTGCTATGATTGGAGTTGTAGATGGAATGGTATGTATGGCATGCCAAGCAAAAGTTGAAAAAGAACTTAAAGCTGCAACAGGTGAAGGTAATGTTGAAGTTTCATGGCCAGAGGGAGTTGCGTTTATAAACTTTGAAAATACCCCAAATTTTTCTGAAGAAGACTTTAAAAAAGTAATTGAGAACGCTGGTTTCGCAGTTGGTAAGGTTGCAACCTTAAATGAAAAAATTATTGATCCAAAATCTGGATTAATTTCATTAAATAAATTTTAATTATTTACTTTCCAGTCAGTTTCGAAAGTCACATAGTTTACTTGTAAACATCGTCTTTCTTTAAGAATGCTCTTTTTTTCCATGCCATGCCAAGTATTTGGTCCGCTGGTAAAAAGATAACCGTAGTTATTTCTATAAGGCAATGTTTTAACTTTTTCTAATTTTTCATTATAAAAATCAGTCCCTAAATCCTCAGACTCGTTAGTTTTATTTACAAAAATTAATCCTGACATTAATTTTTCTTTAATATCGCAGTGTGGTTTGAGCCAAAATCCTTCTCTATCACAAATTACTTCTACTCTTACATATGAGTTAGATAAATCTTTATTGATCATTTTAGATATTGTCTCAAATGTTTCTTTAGATTGTAGTTCGTTTATAAATTTTACAAGGTTTGGAAATTGTGAACTATTTTCTTTAGTGACAAAACATCTAAATTTAATTGCTTTACCACCAGAAGAAATACCCTCTCTAAACTCAGCAGCACCACCATCTATTGCTCTAGTTCCATCATAATTTAAATTATGCTGACTTAAATCTGGGATATCTGCTTTAACAATCTCTTCAATTGCCCCTTCAGATAAAGCATTGCTATATTCCCAATGATCAAATGGTGTTTTATATTTTTTTGAATTATTATTTATAGAATTTAAAAATGACATTAAGATTGAATTTTTTCTTTTATTATTTTTGCTACTCTATTCGTTTCATCTAGCTTTTCATAGTTCCAATTTTCAATTTCCTCACCTAAGTTTCTGGTGATATTTAGTTCTCTAAATAAGTTTCTAAATCTTTGGAATCTTTTGTCATTCTTTTTTGGTAAAATATTAGCAACATAAATTGGTTTACCTGTCAAAGCAGCTTCTGAGATCATTGAGCTAGAGTCACATGTAACAACTATATTTTCTGATAAAGCTAATGCAGATAAATATGCCTTTTTATCTACATTCATAATTACTGTGTGATTTTCTCCAAAAAACTCTTTGGCGTAATGAATGGTATTTATAGGCGTTCTCATTGATGGGATTACTACTAATTGAAAATCATGTTTTTTCATTAATTTATAAAACATTGAGAAAATATGTTTCGTATTCTTAGTTGAATAATCATAGTATTTTGTTGGTCCACCCATAATTAAGCACCAAATTTTTCTTTCGTCCTGTTTGATAAAAGATTTTAAATAATCTTTATTTTCTTCAATTTCTTTCTCTGAAAGATAATGAATAGCTCCCTTTGTGCTAATAACATTATCGCCATTAATTCCATCATGTTCTGGGGCAACAATAAAATCAAAATGATTAAAATCTATTTTTGGATCCTGGATATGAATATTAAATATTTTTTTTTTAGAAATACTTTTTAAGTGAATAGATGGGATTACACTCTTTCTTCCACATGAGATTATTAAATCAAAATCATTATCTTCAATCTTTTTATAAACACTTTGAGAAATTGGAGTAAATTTAGGTGGAACAAGTTTCCAAATACTTTTTAGTTCAACCTTGTGGTGAGTAAAATCAATATCAAGTGCTTTAGCAAGTCCTTCGACTTGACTAATCATTCCGTGCATCCCTTGAGTTAATAATAAACCTTTTAATTTAGACATTAATCACTATATAGCTTTCATATGAGTCAAAATCCAACTAAACACACAAAAGTGTTAATAATTGGATCTGGTCCTGCCGGATACACAGCAGCTGTTTACGCTGCAAGAGCAATGTTAAATCCTATCCTTGTTCATGGTGCTCAACCAGGCGGACAATTAACAACTACAACTGATGTGGAAAATTTTCCAGGCTTTGCAGAAGTAATTCAAGGACCATGGCTAATGGATCAAATGAGGGATCAAGCAAAAGCTGTTGGAACAGAAATGATAGAAGACCATATCGGATCAGTGAATTTAAAATCTACACCTTTTGAGGCTGTTGGTGATAGTGGGCAAAAATATACAGCAGATAGCATAATTATTTCAACTGGTGCACAGGCAAGATGGTTAAACATTAAATCTGAACAAGAATTTAGAGGATTTGGAGTTTCAGCATGTGCTACATGTGATGGTTTCTTTTTTAAAGATAAAGAAGTTGCTGTAGTTGGAGGTGGTAATGCTGCAGTAGAAGAGGCAATGTTTCTTACAAAATTTGCATCAAAAGTAAAATTAATTCATAGAAGAGATAGTTTGAGAGCTGAAAAGATGCTTCAAAAGAAATTGATGGAAAATAAAAAAATTGAAATTGTTTGGGACTCTGTTGTTGAGGATGTCTTGGGTGATAGTGAACCCAAAAATGTTAAAGGTATAAAAATTAAAAATTTGAAAACTGAAAAAACAGAGGAAGTAAAATTAGATGGGTTGTTTATTGCTATTGGTCATGATCCAGCAACTCAACTTTTCAAAGATCAATTAGAAATGGATAAAGAGGGTTACTTAATTACAAAACCAGATTCTACGGAAACAAATATTCCTGGAGTTTACGCCGCGGGTGATGTTAAAGATAAAACTTTTCGACAAGCAGTAACAGCAGCTGGTATGGGTTGTATGGCTGCATTAGAAGCTGAAAAATTCTTATCTCATTAATTGAGATTACAATTACTAACTGAGTAAAAGGAGAGAAATTATGACTGATAAGGTATTATTAACTGGAATAAGTGGATGGATTGCTAAACATACTGCAATAGAATTATTAAATTCAGGTTTCGAAGTTTTAGGTACTGTTAGAAGTGATGATGTAATTTCTCAGACCAAAGAAACTATTAGTAAATATGCATCGATAGATAAGTTATCTTTTATAAAACTTGATCTTTTAAATGATGAAGGTTGGGAAGAAGCTGCAAAAGGATGCAAATATATAATTCATATGGCTTCCCCTTTTCCAATGAAGGTTTCAAAAAATAGACAAAATTTAATACCAGTTGCAAAAGATGGAACTTTAAGAGTTTTAAATGCTGGCATCAAAGCAAATGCAGAGCAATTTGTAGTTACATCTTCAATTGCAGCAATGTTTAGAAAGCCAAATAGATCAAATCCTTATTCATTTAGTGAAAATGATTGGACTGATGAAAATTGGGTTGATGGAGTTAATGATTATTTTCTATCAAAAACAGTCGCTGAAAAAGTGGCCTGGGAATTAATGGAAAGTAACGGAATTAAAAATAAACTAACTTGTATAAATCCTGGTGGTGTATTTGGAGATGCTTTGGATACTAAAGGTGGAACTTCGATTGAATATGTAAGACAATTTTTAAAAGGTAAATTTCCAGCAACACCTAAATGGGGGATCTTAATATCTGATGTTAAAGATGTCGCAAAATCTCATGTTGCTTGCTTAGGAAATGCAAAAGTTGGTGGCAGAAGATTAATAATTGGAAAAGAGGTTAAAACACTACTTGAGACATCAAAAATATTAGCTGAAGCTTTACCAGAATATGCAAAAAAACTTCCCAAGAAAACTTTACCAAATTTTATGGTGAAATTTATTAGCATGCTAGATTCAAGTGCAAAAACAATGATCCCTGATCTTGAATTAGAGATGAAGCCAGAGACAAAATATGCTGAAGATTTAATTGGTTTTGAATTTAAACCAGCAAGTGGGGCTTTAATTGAAGCTGGAAAATCAGTAGTAAGATTAGGCTTAGTATAAAAATTTTGTATAACCTCATCTTTAAATTTCAGGTATAAAATTAATCCAAATGAACAGAAGAAAATTTATAAAAACTGTAAGTCAAATTATGATTGCTTGGGGATTAAGTCCAAAGCTCGCATTTGCCTCCGAAACTAATAAAATATTATCAGGAAAATTTTTCATAGATGGTAAGGAAGCAGAGTTTAATTTTCAGGATTTAAACAATTCTACAATTGAAACTAAAGATGAAAAATCAATAATCAAAGTTAAAGATGATTTTTATTTAATAAGACCAGAAACTAAACTTCGATTTGTTTCAAAAAACCTATTAAAAGTTATCAAAGGTTCTGTTCATGCTGTTTTTGGAAAAAGACAAGAAGAATTAAATGTTGAAATTCCTCATGGCACAATTGGAATAAGAGGAACGTCTATTTTTATTGATATTGAGCCTAAACAGAACAGAAGTTATTTTTGTAATTGTTATGGAGAAACAGTTCTCTATGATAAAAAAGGAAATTTATTAGAAACAGTGGTTTCTTATGGGCACGAGTCTGGTGCACTTACAGAAGATGGAAAATTTAAACGGTATGGAATTAATTATTTAAAAAATATTTATGCTTTAAGACACCCAAAAATATTTGACGAAGAAATGGAAAAAGTTGGGTGCATCGTAGAAGATAGTCATTGTACCTTAAAATAAATTTATTTTACCAAATCTGAAATTTGATCTGACTCAAAGATTTTTTGATCAATATTACTATTCGCAAGTTTAATCATTGCTTTTGCAATTGTTGTTGAATGAATTGATCTCATTTTTTTTAATGGTCCAATAAATAAAGGATTGAGAAGCTTAAAAATTATTATTCCTATTTTCTCACCCAATCTAAATTCTTTTCTGTTACCCAATATAAATGAGGGTCTCATAATTCCTATTTTAGAAAAACCTAAACTTAAGATCTCTTCCTCTACAAGACCCTTATATTTTAAATAATCTCCTGAACTTTTAGAATTAGCATATCCTGAAGATACAAAAAAATAAGATTTAACATTGTTAGATTTTGCAATTTGGGCTACTTTTTTTGGGATATCTAATTCAATTCTTTGATATTCATTTTTATAAGGAGAATTTTTTTTTGTTGTCCCGATACAAAAAAAACATTCATCTCCATCAATTTCTTCTTTGTGTTTTTCTAAATTATTAAAATCAGTTTGTATTAACTCAATTTTTGAGTTGTTTGTTTGAATTGAAGAACGGACAAATATTTTAATTTTAGAGTAATTATTGTTCAGAATAAGTTGATTTAAAACATGTCCTCCAACCAATCCAGTTGCACCAAATAGTAATGCTGTTTTCACTTCTTAAGAAAGGCTTTCGCAAAAAGATTTTATTCTATCCATTGCTTTCTTCAAATTTTGCATTGAGGTTGCATAAGAAATTCTAAAGTATCCATCTAAACCAAATGCAGAGCCTTGTACTACCGCCACATTAGATTGCTCAAGTAGTTTTTGAACAAACTCTGTATCAGTTTTCAATTTAGTTTTTTTATTTAACAAACCTTTGCAACTTGGAAAGACATAAAAGGCTCCGTTAGGTGTTAAACAATTTATACCATTGATGCTGTTTAAACTTTTAACAACAAAATCTCTTCTTTCTTTGAATGCTTTAGATCTTTTTTTTATAAAACCTTGGTTACCATTTAAAGCTTCAACTGCAGCAGCTTGACTGATTGATGATGGGTTTGATGTAGATTGAGATTGAATTTTACCAATTGCTTTAATTATATCTTTTGGTCCTGCAGCGTACCCTATTCTCCAACCTGTCATTGCATAAGATTTACTAACCCCATTCATTGTCAAAGTTCTATCTTTCAATTTAGAATTTTGAGCAATCGTATAAAAATTAAAATTATCATATGCTATATGTTCATAAATATCGTCACTCAAAATATGAACTTTTTTATTTTTAATTAAAACTTTAGCTAAATCTTCAATTTCTTTTTTTGAGTAGCCTGCTCCAGTTGGATTGGAAGGTGAATTTAAAATTACCCATTTAGTTTTTTTGGTAATAGCTTTTTTTAATTTACTTGCAGTAAGTTTAAATCCTTCTTCTTCTGTACACTTAACTATCCTTGGTTTACCGCCCGCTAATAAAACCATATCAGGATAAGAAACCCAAAAAGGTGCAGGAATAATTACTTCATCACCTTTATTTAAAGTTGCCATGAAAGCATTATAAAGAACTTGTTTTCCACCAGTTCCAACAGTGATTTGATCTGTAGTGTAATTAATTTTGTTTTCTCTTTTAAACTTATCTACAATTGCTTTTTTTAAAGCAGGCGTTCCATCTACTGCTGTATATTTTGTATCTCCACTTTTGATAGCTTTAATTGCAGCATTTTTAATATTATCTGGTGTATCAAAATCTGGCTCTCCAGCCCCAAGTCCAATTACATCTTTTCCTGCAGCTCTAAGTTCTCTTGCTTTTTGAGTAACTGCAATAGTTGGAGATGGTTTAATTCGTTTTAAACTGTCTGATATTATGCTCATTGAAATATAAATAAATTCTAATACGCTGTTTAATATATGGAAAATACTTATCAAGATTTAATTACAGATATTCAGAGTAAAAATCCTAAAATTAGTGGAAAACTCGAAGGTGGAAAAAAATTCAAAATTAAATCTGATTTTAAACCTGCAGGTGATCAACCAGAAGCTATTAAGAAATTAGTAAATGGTGCAAATAAAGATCAATTTAATCAAGTATTACTTGGAGTTACAGGATCTGGAAAAACTTTTACAATGGCAAAAGTAATCGAGGCCACTAATAGACCGGCATTGATACTTGCTCCAAACAAAACGCTAGCAGCACAACTCTATGGAGAAATGAAAACATTTTTCCCAGATAATGCAGTTGAATACTTTGTTTCTTATTACGACTATTACACTCCAGAAGCGTACGTTCCAAGATCTGACACTTACATAGAGAAAGAGGCATCGATTAATGAACAGATTGATCGAATGAGACACTCAGCAACTAGATCTCTTTTGGAAAGAGACGATGTTTTAATTGTAGCAAGTGTTTCATGTATTTATGGATTAGGTTCTGTTGAGGCGTACAGTAAAATGACGCTAACTCTTCAAAAAAATTATGATTACAACAGAGAAGAAATTATTAAATCTTTAGTAGCTCTACAATATAAAAGAAATGATCAAAATTTTTATAGAGGAACATTTAGAGCTAGAGGCGAATATTTAGAGATATTTCCTTCTCATTTAGAGGACAGAGCTTGGAGGCTTTGTCTATTTGGAGATAAATTAGAGCAAATTGAAGAATTTGATCCTTTAACAGGAGATAAAGTTAGAGAACTAAGTTTAGTAAAAGTCTATGCGAATAGTCATTACATAACTCCTAAGCCTACAATCGAACAGGCAGTTATTAACATTAAAAAAGAATTAGAAATAACTTTAAAAAAACATAGAGCAGAAAATAAATTATTAGAGGCTCAAAGATTAGAAGAAAGAACTAAGTTTGATTTAGAAATGATTGAAGCAACTGGTTCTTGTGCGGGAATTGAAAACTATTCAAGATTTTTATCTGGAAGAAAACCAGGAGAACCTCCTCCTACTCTATTTGAATATTTTCCAGATAATACATTAATATTTGTTGACGAATGTCATGTGACTGTTCCACAACTTAATGGAATGTACAAAGGAGATAGATCAAGAAAAAGTACTCTTGCGGAATATGGTTTTAGACTGCCATCATGCATGGATAATAGACCATTAAAGTTTGAAGAGTGGGATTTAATGAGAACTCAAACTGTATTTGTATCTGCAACACCAGGACCATGGGAACTAGAGCAAACAAAAGGGAAATATATTGATCAGGTTATTAGACCAACCGGTCTAATTGATCCTGTAGTTGAAATTAGACCTGCAAAAAACCAGGTAGATGATTTGATGCATGAGTGCAAAAGAGTAGTTGAAAATAATTATCGAGTTTTGGTCACAACTCTCACGAAGAAAATGGCAGAAGATTTAACTGAATACCTTCACGAAAATGGAATTAAAGTTAGATATCTTCACTCAGACATCGATACTTTGGAGAGAATTGAAATAATGAGAGATTTGAGGATGGGTGTATTCGATGTTTTAGTTGGTATTAACTTACTAAGAGAAGGTCTTGATATACCTGAATGTGCATTAGTTGGAATTTTAGATGCAGATAAAGAAGGATTTTTAAGATCAGAAACATCACTTATTCAAACAATAGGAAGAGCTGCAAGAAATGTGGACGGAAAAGTTATTTTGTATGCTGACAAAGAAACTAAAAGTATAAAAAAAGCAATTGCTGAAACTGACAGAAGAAGGAATATTCAATTAGCATACAATAAAAAACATAAAATTAGTGCTACATCAGTTAAAAAAGAAATAAGTGATGTTTTAGAAAGTGTTTATGAAAAAGACTATGTGAAAATAAGTGAAGGCTCTAATGTTGGTGGAAACTTAAAAAAACATCTTAAAGCACTAGATAAAAAGATGAAAGATGCTGCTTCTAATCTTGAATTTGAAGAAGCTGCTAAAATTAGAGACGAAATAAGAAAGTTAGAAAGTAGCGAATTAGAAATTACATTAAATCCAAAAATAAGGCAGTATGATGTGAAAAATAAACTTTATCCTAAAGGTCGATCAACAATGGGCATGCCTGGAACAAAAGTTACAAAGAAAAGAGATAAAAAATGGAAGCACGGAAAATAATTATAACTGGTGGTGCAACAAGAATTGGTGCTGCAATTGCAAAAAAATTATCTGGTTCTAATAAAGAAATTTTAATTCATTTTAATAAATCAAAATCAAAAGCTGAGAATTTAAAAAAAGAACTATCAAATAATGGTACAAAAGTTTACTTGGTTAAAGGTGATTTGAGTAAAGAAAATGATGTAAATAAAATTGTAAAATATGCAAAATCAAAACTTAAATATTTTGATTGTCTAATTAATAACGCTTCTTTGTTTGAAAATGATAAATTGGAAAACTTTACAACAGATAGTTGGGGCCAACATTTAAGAACAAATCTAAGAACACCTGCATTGCTATCAAAAGAATTTGCAAAAAATGTCAAAGGAAAAAATAACAATATAATTAATATTATTGATCAAAGAGTTTTCAAACTAACTCCATATTTTTTTTCCTATACCATTAGTAAAACTGGACTTTATACTTTAACTAAAACTAGTGCCATGAGTTTAGCTCCAAAGATTAGAGTAAACGGTATAGCACCTGGGCCCACTATTAAAAATCAAAGACAATCCGAAAAACATTTTAGAAAACAGTATTTAGCAACCCCACTAAAAAGACAAGTTGATGTAGAACAAATATGTAATGCTGTTGACTTTTTTATAAAAAATATATCTATTACAGGACAAGTTTTAGCAATAGATAGTGGGCAGAATTTAAACTGGCAAACACCAGATATAATGGGCAAAGAATGAAAAGAAGTGATTTTAAGATTGTAAAAATAAATAAAAACAAAAGTCTTTTTAATTACGAAAAAAAAATTCTAATTAATGAATTAATTTTAAATTTAAAACTTGGCTATTATGACTTTGAAAAGAAAAAGCCTCAAAAAGTTAAATTTAGCCTAGAGATTGATTACGAGGATAAAAAGCCATCAAGTGATAAGGATATAAAGTCGATTGTAAATTATGGAACAATTGTAAAATTGATCACTAAACTCGTTAAAAAAAAACATTACAACTTTCTTGAAACATTAGCTGAGGCTGTATTTGATGAATTATTCAAAGATCAAAGGATTGCTAAAATAATGTTGAAAATTGAAAAATTAGAAATTCTTAAGCAATGCTCGTCTGTTGGTATTCAAATTACCAAAAAAAGAAGTCATGATAAGCTCTGAAATAGGAAAAGAAGTAATTAAAAAAGAACTCTCACTAGTACCTAAACTTCCTGGTGTCTACAGGATGCTGAATGAAAAAAATGAAATTCTTTATGTAGGAAAAGCAAAAAATCTTCCTAATAGACTTAAAAGTTATGTATCTGAAAAAAACCATATAATCAGAACAGAGAGAATGTTATCTCAAACAAGAAAATTAGAGATAACGACTACTTCAAATGAAAGTGAAGCTCTTCTTCTAGAAGCAAACCTAATTAAAAAATTTAAACCAAAATTCAATATTTTATTAAGAGATGATAAGTCATTTCCATTCATCTTTATTGGTAACAAAGATAAATGGCCACAAATCAAAAGACATAGAGGAAAAAAAACAAAAGAAGGATTTTATTTTGGCCCTTTTGCATCAGCAGGTTCAGCTAACTGGACTATAAAGATGATCCAAAAAATTTTTCATTTAAGAGTTTGTGATGATACTGTTTTTAAAAATAGAGAACGACCTTGTATTCTTTATCAAATAAAAAGATGTTCTGGACCATGTGTCGGTTATGTTGAAAAAAGTGATTATCAACAAACAGTTGATGATGCTATTGAATTTGTATCAGGTAAATCAAGAAAAATTCAAAAAAATCTCTCAAGTCAAATGGAAAGGGCAAGTGAGGAATTGGATTTTGAAAAAGCAGTAATTTTAAGGGACAGAATTAAAGCTTTAAATATTATTCAATCTTCTCAAAGAATTAATGAAGCAAACTTAGTAGAGGCAGATGTTATAGCTGGATACAAAGAATCTGGAAAAACTTGTATTCAAGTATTTTTTTATCGATCAAAACAAAATTGGGGTAACCAAGCTTTTTTTCCAAAACATGACCCAGATGAAAAATTAGGAGATATTTTAAATTCATTCGTTTCACAATTTTATGAAAATAAAAGTGTACCTTCTGCAATAATACTATCTGAAGAAATAAAAGAAAAAGTTTTAATTGAAAAAACTTTAACTCAAAAAGAAGGAAAACAAATTAATATTAGTGTTGCTAAAAAAGGCTCAAAATTAAAAGTAGTTAATCAAGCAATGAAAAATGCAAAAGATAGTTTGAATAGAAAACTTTATGAAAGTCAGAATAATCGAGAACTTTTTGATGAAGTTGCAAAAAAATTTAATCTTGAAACAAATATAAATTTAATTGAGGTTTATGATAACAGCCATATACAAGGTACCAATAGTGTTGGCGCATTAATTGCATATGGTGATGAGGGATTTATTAAAAAGAGATATCGAAAGTTCAACATCAAGAACAAAAAAAATGAGCAAGATGATTACGGCATGATGAAAGAAGTATTAAACAGAAGATTTAAACGTGCTGTTCAGGAAAAAGATAATTATCTCACTTTTCCTGATTTGGTATTAGTTGATGGAGGAAAAGGACAATATTCAGTAGCTAGAGAAAGTTTAAATGAATTGGGGCTTCACGACATTCCGATTATTGCAATAGCAAAGGGTAAATTTCGTAATAGTGGAAATGAAACATTTTTTCACAATGGTAAAGAATATAAATTCTCAAAAAATGACCCTACCTTATTCTTCCTTCAAAGGATAAGAGATGAATCGCATAGATTTGCAATCAGTGCCCACAGAGCAAAGAGAAAAAAAGGAATTAGTAAATCTTTACTAGACCAAATTGAGGGTATTGGAGCAATTAGAAAAAGAGCGCTACTAAACCATTTTGGTTCGGCAAGATCTGTTGAGTCTGCTAGTTTAGATGAAATTAAATCTGTTGAAGGTGTTGAAGAAAAAGTAGCAAAAAAGATATATAACTTCTTTCACGAATAATTATGTTAAAAAAAATTCCAAATATTCTGACAATAGGGAGAATAATAATTGTACCCTTCTTTGTTTTAGCATTTTATCTTCCAGGTTTTTATGGTGATTTAACTGCTTTAATTTTATTTATAATTGCTTCATTTACAGATTTTTTAGATGGCATGTTAGCTAGAATGTTGGGCCAAGAATCTAAATTAGGAGAATTATTAGATCCAATTGCAGATAAAATTATAGTCGCTACAGCTCTAATTTTGTTGGTGATGGATGGAACAATCAGAAATTATGAAGTTATTGCAGCCATAATAATATTGACTAGAGAAATTTTAATTTCAGGATTAAGAGAATTTTTAGCAAAAGGTCAGATTAAACTTCCAGTTTCAAATCTTGCTAAACTTAAAACAGTTTTGCAAATGATTGCTATTGGTCTTCTACTTTCAGGAGATACTGGAAATAAAATAATCAACTTTGAAGATTATAATGCTCAAACTATTGGAATTATTCTTTTATGGTTATCAGCTGTACTTACTTTATTTACAGGTTATGATTATTTAAGAAAAGGTATTGATCACGCAATATCTGAAGATAACAAAGATTAAGCTGCTTTTTTCTTTCTTACCAATGCTTGATAACTTTCATTAAGATCAATGATTGTATCACAAACTTTGAATTGATTTTCCGCAATACAAGATACTGGAGTAACTTCAGCAGCAGTTCCTGTTAAAAAGCATCCCACAAAATTAGGAAGTTCTGTTGGACTAATTTTTCTCTCATGTATTTTTATATTTTTTGATTTAGCAATTCCAATTACAGTTCTTCTTGTAATTCCATCTAAGAATGAATCTGGGATTGGTGTATGAATTTCTCCATTTTTATCTTTAAAAAATATATTGGCTCCTGTTGCTTCAGCAATATTACCTTCGTGATCTAACATTAAAGAATCTGTGTAACCTTGTTTTTCAGCTTCATGTTTTGATAATGTGCAAATCATATACAAACCTGACGCCTTAGTATCCCAAGGAATAGTATTAGGAGCTGGTCTTCTCCAGTTTGAAATATTTAATTTAATACCTTCAACTTTTAGTTTTGGATCAAAGTAAGATCCCCATTCCCAAGTTGCAATCGCAACATGAACTTTTGTTTGTTGTGCTGAAATAGCCATCATTTCAGTGCCTCTCCAAGCTACTGGTCTTACATATCCATTTTCTACATTCTGAGTTGCAATTATTTTATTTGAAGCAGTATTAATTTGGTCTTCAGTATAAGGAATTTCAAAACCCATTCTTCTAGCAGAATGAAAAAATCTAGAGGTATGTTCCTCTAATTTAAAAATAGAACCATCATAAACTCTTTCACCTTCAAAAACACAACTTGCATAATGCAAACCATGACTTAACACATGGAGCTTTACATCTCCCCAATCAACAAGTTCATCGTTGTACCAAATTTTTCCAGATCTTTTATCGTACGGTATCATTAGTGAAAATATTTTAAAATATCAGTGAAAAATATCTTTGTATCTTTGATATGTCAATATAACTTACCCATTATGAAAGAACTTTTATATCTTAAAGACGACCAACTTAAGGGTTTAATTGAAAAATTATTTGTTAGTTACAGAGAGACATTTTCTGACTCTAAAAAAATTTTAGATAAATACTCAATTGGTGTAGCCCACCATAAAGTTATTCACCTAATTTCATCTTATGACGGTATCTCTATCTCAGATCTTCTAAAAAAATTAAAAGTAACTAAGCAAAGCCTTAACAGAGTTTTAAAAGATTTAATAAAGTTAGACATTATCATATTTAAGAAAAATGATCAGGATACAAGGGTTAAACATGTGTTTTTAAACGAAAAAGGAAAGAAAATATTTGAAGAAATTTTTAATTTACAAAAAAAAAGAATTTATTCTGCTCTTTTAAATTCAACTTCAGAAGAAGTTGTTAATTTTGACAATGTATTAAATAAAATAATTAATGGATAATTTTTTAGCACATATTTTAGTAGTTGATGACGACGATGGTATTAGATCATTAGTCAAAAAATTTTTAAACGAAAATAATTATTTAGTAAATACAGCTGACAGTGCTGAAGATGCATCAGAAAAAATAAAAATAGTAAAGTTTGATCTAATTGTGCTCGACATAATGATGCCTGGAAAGAATGGATTAGAATTTATAGAAGAAAATAAAAAAAATTTAGATACTCCAATTATACTTCTTACAGCAAAAGGAGAGGCTAAGGAAAGAATAGAAGGTCTTGAAGTTGGTGCAGACGATTATTTGCCCAAACCATTTGAACCTAAAGAATTAATTCTAAGAATTAAAAACATTTTAGATAAAACAAAAAAAACTGAGCAAAAAAGAATAATTGAATTTGAAAATGTCAAAATTGACTTAAATAAACTTTTAATTATTAGAGATCAAAAAGAATTTAAAATTAATAATACCGAAAAGACAATTTTAGAAAAAATGATTAATAGTCCAGGAAAAACATTTTCAAGAGAAGATATAGGAAAATTAATTAGTCTAGATAAAGAAAGATCTATTGATGTTATTATCACTAGATTGAGAAAAAAAATTGAAATAAACCAAAAAAGTCCTAAATTTTTGCAAACAATTAGAGGTGCAGGATATGTTCTCTGGATTGAGTAATTTTTTTAAAAAAGTTTTACCAAAAAGATTATTTTATAGAGCACTTTTAATTGTTGCGGTCCCTGTAATTACCATCCAATTAATAATCACCATTGTTTTTTTTGATAGTTTGTGGATTAAAACAAATAAAGGTATGACCAGAACCCTGGTTAATGAGATTAGTGCTTTTATAGAAACTTATCAAAATGAGGAAAATGATAAGCAAGAAGTGAATAATCTTTTTTCATTGTTTCTAGATTTAAATATTGAATTGGTAGTTAATGAAAAATTAAGTGATCAAAATAAAGAAAGATGGTTTAGTCCAATTGATCGAACTTTAAGAAGAGAATTAAAGTCTAAATTTTCTCCTGAGATCTTTTGGTTTAATACTACAAACTATAAAGAACTAGTTGATTTAAGAATAAAATATGAAAATGGATATTTTAAATTTTTAGTTCCAAAAGATCGAGTCACTAGTACCTCTGCAAGAATATTTGCGCTATGGATTACAGTTCCTGCAATTATAATGGTTATTATTTCACTAATATTTTTAAAAAATCAAACGAGGCCAATTACAAATTTAGCTCGCGCTGCTGAGAGATTTGGAAAAGGAGAAGTCATAGAAGAATTTAAACCTTCAGGAGCACTCGAGATACGTCAAGCAGGTCATGAATTTGACAAAATGAGAAAGAGAATTGAAAGACATCTTAATCAGAGAACTGAAATGTTATCAGGTATTAGTCATGATTTAAGAACTCCTTTAACAAGAATGAAGCTACAATTAGCTTTTCTTAAAGATAAAGATGCAGTTGATAAATTAACAGATGATATCAACGAAATGGAAAAAATGCTTAATGAATATCTGCAATTTACAAGTTCATCGTATGTTGAGAAGGACGAAATGTTTAACCTTTCAGAACTAATAGAGGAGATAATAAAAAAATATAATAATAAAAATATTTCTCATAATTTAATTCCTAGAATTTACATTAATGGCAGAAAGAACCTTATCAATAGATCTTTAAATAACTTGATTGATAACGGATTAAAATATGCAAACAAAGTTGAAATAAGCCTAAACAAAAAAAATACAAATCTATTTATAATTATTGATGATGACGGCCCTGGGATACCCAAAAAAGAGCATGAAAATGTATTTAAACCTTTTTACAAGATGGACAAAGGAAGAAATGATTCAAAATCTAGTGTTGGATTAGGACTATCAATTGCTTCTGATATTATCAAATCCCATGGTGGAAATATTATGCTGGAAAAATCAAAATTTAATGGGCTAAGAGTTAAGATCTTTTTGCCAGTCTAGTTTTCTTCTTTTTTTTTGTTTCTAATTTTGAAATTTTATTTTCTAAATTTTCTACTCTCTTCGAAAGAATATCAAATTCATCCTTACTAGTAAGTTTCATTTTAAAAACAAATTCATCTCTCTTTGATTTAAATATATTTAAGATTTCAGATGATAAATCTTTTGAAGTTATTAATCCCTGCTCTAGTAGTTTTGCAAATTTATCAATTATAAATTTAGAATTTTTCATATTTGAGATATACAATATAGATATAATTTAAAATGTTCATCAATAATTTTGACCCAGTTGCAATAGAAATATTTTCTTTAGAAATTAGATGGTATTCTCTAGCTTATATAGCTGGTATTTTGTTTGGATGGTTAATAGCAAAAAAACTGTTCTTAAAGAATTCCGAAATAAATAAAAACTTTGATGATTATATAACGTACTTAATCATCGGAATTATTTTAGGTGGAAGAATTGGTTATGTATTATTTTATAATTTTGAATTCTATATCAATAATCTATTAGATATTTTAAAAGTATGGGAAGGCGGCATGTCTTTTCACGGAGGAGTAATTGGTATTGTTGTAGCAACTATATTGTTTGCAAAAAAAAATAATAAAAATGCGTTTCTATATTTAGATGTCGTTGCTCTAGTTGCGCCTATTGGAATATTTTTTGGAAGAATTGCAAATTTTATAAATTCTGAACTTTATGGGCCTATAACTAATTTACCTTGGGCAGTTACTTTCATACAAATAGATAATCAACCACGACATCCCTCACAAATTTATGAAGCATTATTAGAAGGTTTAATTTTATTTTTAATTTTAGTTTGTTTTAGAAGTAGAGGAAATTTTGAAAAAGCTGGATTGATTTCTGGATTATTTTTAATTTTCTATTCAATCTTTAGATTTATTGTTGAATTTTTTAGAGTTCCAGATGATCAATTGGGATACCTAATATTCAATTTAACTATGGGTCAGTTAATAAGTTTTATCTTTTTGATAATTGGATTAATTATTTTCTTTTTGAAAAAAAATGAACAAGTCGACTAATTTACCTCTAGATCAATTTATCAATCACGCTCTTTACGATAAAGAAAATGGTTATTATATGAAAAAAAATCCCTTTGGAAAGGAAGGAGATTTTATTACGTCTCCCAACATCACAAGACTATTTTCAGAAATAATTGCGATTTGGGTAATAACTTTTTGGAAAAGCATCGGTTCCCCTAAAAAATTTAACTTAATTGAACTTGGCGCTGGTAATGGAGAAATGATGAAAGTTGTGTCTGAAACATTAAAGAATTTTCCAGATTGTTTTAACTCCTGTAATTTAATGATTCATGAAAAAAGCTCATATTTAATTGATGAACAAAAAAAAAATTTAAATTCTGAAAAAATAATCTGGGTAAATGGAGTTGAAATCGATAACACATTTCCTTGCATTTATCTTGCAAACGAATTTTTTGATGCACTTCCAATAAAGCAATTTTTTAAAAAGGAGAATAATTGGTTTGAAAGGTATGTTAATTTAAAAACTTACAAAAAGGCTGAGTTCAATGATAAAGAAGTTGATATTAAAACAATAGAGCAAGAACTTAAATTTGAAATATCTAAGGACCAAGATATTATTGAATACTCTCCCGAAGCGTTTAAATATCTAAAGAAAATTTGTAAAATTATTGAGAACAGAAATGGTGGACTTTTAATAATTGATTATGGATATTTAGATCTGAAAATAAAAAATACTATTCAAGCAATAAAAGATCATAAATTTTCAAATATATTAGAAGATATTGGCGACTCTGATATTACGTACAATTTAAATTTTAATTTATATGCTAACTATATTAATCAATTTGAAAAACTAGATCATCTAATTACTAATCAAAAAAAATTCTTAACAAGCATGGGAATTTTGCAGAGAGCAGAGATTGTAAGTAATAATATTGCCTTCTCACAAAAAACAGATCTATTTTATAGAATTAGACGTTTAATTGATGAGAAACAAATGGGAGAGTTATTTAAGGTAATGTTGATTAAAATTAAAAACAATAAATTTAAAACAGGTTTTCAAATTGATTAAATCTAAAAAGCTTTCAAAAAATAAAGCTATTAAACATGGTTTTTTTAATAGCATCGGTGGTGTATCAAAAAATATTTATAGAAGTTTAAATTGTGGTCCAGGTTCAAATGACAATAGTGCAAGTGTACAAAAAAATTTAAATATTGTTAAAAATAAAATTTCTAAGAACTCAAAAAATATTTTTTTACTTAACCAAATTCATAGTAATAAATTCGTGTTTATTGACAAAGAGTATAAATCAAAAATAAAACCTAAGGCTGATGCAATTATTACTGACCAAATAAATTTACCTATTGCAGTTTTGACCGCAGATTGTGTGCCAATACTGGTTTTTGATAATCAGAGAAAAATGATAGCTGCAATTCATTCAGGATGGAAGGGTGCTTTTAAGGGAATTATATCAAAAGTGATTAAATTTATGGTTAAGAGAGGGTCTAAAACAAAAAATATTACTGCAGTTATAGGTCCATCAATATCAGTTAAAAATTATGAAGTTCAAAAAGATTTTTATAAAAAATTTATAAGAAAAGACAAAACTAGTCATAAATTTTTTAAAATGGGTAAAGAAAAGTTATATTTTAACTTATCTAGTTATGTTAAATCATTAATTCTTAAGTCTGGTGTGAAAAAAATAGAAAAAATTGACGTTGATACATTCGATGCTAAAAATAAATTTTTTAGTGCTAGAAGATCAAAAAGTCTAAATCATGCTGATTATGGTAGAAATATTTCAATAATTATGCTTAATTAGGTTTTTCATGAAATTATTATCAGGAAATAGTAATAAACCTCTTAGTAAGAATATTGCTAAATATTTAAAATCTAAATTAGTCAATTCAAGTATTAGAAATTTTTCTGATGGTGAAATTTATGTTGAGATTAATGAAAACATAAGAGGAAATAGTATTTTTATTATTCAATCTGTTTCTTCTCCAGCTAATGATAATTTAATGGAACTTTTATTATGTATAGATGCTTTAAAAAGATCATCTGCCAAAAATATAACAGCTGTAATTCCATATTTTGGTTATGCAAGACAAGATAGAAAAGTTGTCCCAAGAACTTCCATTTCAGCAAAACTAGTATCAAACTTAATTACAAAAGCAGGAGCAGATCGAGTTGTAACAGTAGATTTGCACGCTGGACAAATTCAAGGATTTTTTGATATTCCTGTAGATAACTTGTTTGCTACTCCTATTTTTGCAAGACACGTTAAGAAAAAAATTAATAGTAAAAATATGATTTGTGTTGCACCAGATGTGGGTGGTACTGAAAGAGCAAGATCTCTTGGAAAACTTTTAAATATTGGTTTAGCTATAGTAGATAAAAGAAGACCTAAGCCAGGACAATCTCAGGTTATGAATGTGATTGGGGATGTAAAAGGTAAGACATGTATAATTGTAGACGATATCATCGACTCAGGTGGAACAATTGTAAATGCAGCTAAAGCTCTAAAAGATAGAGGTGCAAAAGAAGTTTATGTTTATATTACTCACGGTGTCCTTAGTGGTGAAGCGGTCAAAAAAATTAAAAATTCTGTTATCAAAAATTTAGTAATTACAGACACAATTGATAATAGTGACAAAATAAAAGGTGCAAAAAACATCGAAGTTTTATCTATTTCAGGGCTAATGGGTGAAGCGATTAAAAGAATATCAAATTCTACTTCTGTATCTGATTTATTTAAATAATTACCTTGTGTTATTAAGGATCTTGAGCTAAAAACCCTTGTTTTATGAATACTTTAGAAGCTAACATCAGAGACACCAAAACAAAAGGCGAGCTTAACTCACTAAGAGATAGTGGAGAAGTTCCAGCTATAATTTATGGCGGTGAAGCTCAAAATGAAAAAATTTCTATATCTAAGAAATTGCTAAAGTCGATGTTAGAAGACTCAAATTTTTTATCTACAATTCTTACATTAAATGTAAACGGTAAGCCACAAAATGTACTTCCAAGAGAAGTAAAATATCACATCTTGTCAGACGAACCTATACATGTTGATTTTTTAAGAGTTGTGCCTGGTCTAAAAATTAGAATTGAGGTTCCAGTTAAATTTATTAATCATGAAAAATCACCTGGATTAAAAAAAGGTGGAGTATTAAATATTGTAAGAAGAAAAGTTGAATTAAAATGTCCAAGTGAGAAAATACCTGAAAATCTTTTAATTGATTTAGATGGTATTGATATTGGAGTAAGTTTTAAAATTTCATCAATTAATTTAGATCCTGAAGTTGTACCAACTATTCAAGGTAGGGATTTCGTTATTGCAACACTTGCGGCTCCAACTGTAATGAAAGAGCCAGAAAAACCAGCTGAAGCTGAAGCTGCAGAGAGTGAAGCGGGTGCCGAAGCTGCTGCACCAGCTGAAGGCGATAAACCAGCTGCTGAAGGCGAAGAGAAGCCTGCTGAAGAAAAAAAATAAATTATTTAGACTGAAGTTTGTTTTCCATTAAAAAATTTTTATGCTTTTATTTGTAGGACTAGGTAACCCAACGCCCGATAGTGAAAATAATAGACATAATGTAGGTTTTAAAATTATCGACTCGATTAATAAAAAATTTGGACTATCAAAACAAAAACCAAAATTTAAAGGTTTGCTTACAACAGGAAATGTGGGAGACAAAAAAATATATGCAATTAAACCTTTAACTTTCATGAATAATTCAGGAATTTGTATAAGAGAATTAATAGAATATTTTAAAATTGATGCCGAGGATGTCACAGTTTTTCATGATGATTTAGATGTAGAATTTGGAAAAATTAAAGCTAAGTTTGGTGGATCTAGTGCAGGTCATAATGGTATAGCTTCAATAGATAAATTTATTGGTAAAGATTATTCTAGAGTAAGAATTGGTATTGGAAAACCAAAGGACAATATGGAAGTAAGTGATTTTGTACTTCAAAACTTTGATGAAGATGAAATGGCTGGATTAGAAAAAATTACAAATAATATTACTGAGTCAATTTCAATATTAATTGATAAAAAATTAGACCTATTTTCAAGCACAGTAAATAATAAAAAATGAGTTTTAAATGTGGAATTGTTGGTTTACCAAATGTTGGTAAGTCCACACTTTTTAATGCGCTAACAAATTCTAGTAAAGCACAAGCAGCTAATTTTCCATTTTGTACAATTGATCCAAATGTTGGTGTAGTTCCCGTACCAGATGAAAGATTGTCCAAATTATCAAAAGTCTCTAACTCTAAAAAGGTAATTAATACCACAATTTCATTCGTTGATATTGCTGGTCTTGTAAAAGGAGCTTCAAAAGGAGAAGGATTAGGAAATAAATTTCTTTCTCATATCAGGGAAGTTGATGCTGTAATTCATATGATTAGATGTTTTGATTCAGATGATATCCAAAATGTTAATCCTGACGTAAACCCAGTGAGAGATTTGGAAATTATTGAAACTGAAATGATGCTTGCAGATCTTGAAAGTATTCAAAAAAGATTGGAAAAAAATAACAAGAAAAATGTAGATGAGGAACAACTAAAAATTTTAGAAATTGCACTTGATTGCATAAATAATGACAAAGATATTTCAGTTCTAAAAACACAATTTGATACCAAGCAATTAAATCAAAGCGGTTTATTATCAATTAAACCAAAAATATATGTTTGTAATGTTGATGAACAAAGTGTTCAGAACGGTAATAAATATACAAATGATTTCATAGAAAAATTTGGCAATGAAAATACACTGATTGTATCTGCTGATATTGAAAATCAAATTAATGAGCTACCTGCTGAAGAGAAAAAAAATTATATGGAAATGATAGGTTTAAAAGAAACTGGATTAAATATGTTAATTCAAAAAGGTTACAATATACTAGAGCTAGATACTTATTTTACATCAGGCCCTGAGGAAACAAGGGCATGGACAATTAAAAAAAATTGTACAGCTCCTAAGGCAGCAGGCGAAATACATACTGATTTTGAAAAAGGCTTTATTCGAGCTGAAACTATTTCTTATGAAGACTTTATAGCAAATGATGGCTGGGTAAATTCTAAAGCAAATGGGAAAATGAGATTAGAAGGAAAAGATTATATTGTTAAAGATGGGGATGTATTAAACTTCAGATTCAACACGTGACCAGATTTTCTTCATACTAAAGTAAACTAAAATAGTTAAAATAATCAAATATACTATAGCTTTAAATCCCATTTGGTGTCTTGCTTCTAAATGAGGCTCCGCAGCCCACATTAAAAATGTTGTTACATCTTTTGACATCTGTTCAACTGATGCATTAGTGCCATCCCCGTACTCTACTATTCCATCTGATAATGGCGCTGCCATTCTGATCTTATTACCATACATATATTTGTTGTAATAAACTCCATCATCCAAAGTTACTCCGCTTGGTGGATCTTCATAACCTTGAAGTAAAGAATAAATATAATCAACTCCGCCGCCTCTAGCTTTAACTAAAACAGACATATCTGGCGGATAAGCTCCTCCGTTAGCTGCTTGTGCGGCTTTTACATTGTCGTATGGCATTACAAATTTATCCGAAAGTTTTCCAGGTCTAGTAAACATTTCGCCATCAGCGTTTGGTCCATCTGTAACTTCAAAAGAAGCAGCGATTGCTTTTGCAGCTGCCTCTGAAAACTCTGGTCCACCCTCTTCTGATAAATTTCTATAGCTTAAATATTTCATTGAATGGCAAGAAGCACAAACTTCCGTATAAACTTGATATCCTCTTTGAAGAGCTGCTCTATCAAATTTTCCAAAAAGACCTTTAAAACTCCAATCTGTTTTAAGATAATCTACTTTTTCTGCAGCAAATGTTTGGGCACTAATTAGAGAAAAAAAAGAAAGTATTAAAATTAGTTTAAATAACTTTTTCACTTTATTTTATTTTACTTTCTCTGTGTTTTGCAGCTTCTAAGTTTGGTGATCCACCTAAAATAGGCTCTGTTATACTTAGTGGAACAGGTAATGTTCTCTCTTTAAATCCAAGCACAGGGAGAATAACCAAGAAATGTAAGAAATAATAGGCAGTGGCTACTCTTGCAATTAATAAATAAAGACCTTCTGCAGGCATTGCTCCCATGTAACCAAGAATTAAAACGTCTGCTACTAAAATCCAATAGAATTGTCTGTATAAAGGTCTAAAAACTGCTGATCTAATTTTTGAAGTATCTAACCAAGGTAAAGCTGCAAGTATTAAAATAGCAGATAGCATTGCAATTACTCCAAGTAGTTTATCCGGTACCGATCTTAGTATTGCGTAAAAAGGTAACAAATACCATTCTGGAACTATATGAGCTGGAGTTACCATAGGATTTGCCTCTATGTAATTATCTGCGTGACCCAAAATATTAGGCGTATAAAAAACAAAAAATGCAAAAACAATCATAAACATTAATAATGCAAAACCATCTTTAATAACAATGTATGGATGGAATGGGACAGTATCCTTAGATGGTTTTTTGATATCAATACCAACTGGATTATTATTTCCAGGTACATGCAGAGCCCATATATGTAAAATTACAAGTCCTGCTATTAAGAATGGGATTAAATAATGTAGAGTAAAAAATCTTGTTAAAGTTGGATTATCAACTGAGTATCCACCCCATAACCATGTTACAATTCCCTCACCTACTAACGGGATTGCACTAAATAAATTTGTAATAACAGTTGCTCCCCAGAAACTCATTTGTCCCCAAGGTAAGACGTAGCCCATGAATGCAGCTGCCATCATTAACAAGTAAATTACTATACCAATAATCCAAATTATTTCTCTTGGTGCTTTGTAAGAACCATAAAATAATGATCTAAAGATATGAATATACACAGCAAGAAAAAACATCGATGCACCATTTGCATGTATGTATCTAATTAACCATCCGTAGTTAACATCTCTCATTATATGCTCAACACTTTCGAATGCCATGTCAGCATGAGCAATGTAATGCATTGCCAAAGTTAATCCTGTTATAATTTGTGTGATTAAGCAAAAAGTCAAAATTCCTCCAAATGTCCACCAGTAATTTAAATTTTTTGGAGTAGGATAATCTGTTAAATGATTTGCAAGAGTTAGTAACGGTAATCTATCATTAAACCATTGACCAACTTTTGATTTAGGTTGATAATCGTGATCACTCATAACAACTGTACTATCCTATTTTAATTGTGTTTGCGTTTACGAATTCATATTTTGGAACTTCCATATTCCAAGGAGCTGGTCCTTTTCTAATTCTTCCAGACGTATCATAGTGAGAACCGTGACAAGGACAAAACCATCCATTATAATCACCTTTGTCATTCAAAGGCACACATCCTAAATGAGTACAAACTCCAAGCATGACTAACCATTCAGGATTTTTTGCTCTATCCTCATCTTTTTCTGGATGAATTAATTCTTCCATTTTAACAGATCTTGCTTCGTCGATCTCTTCTTGTGTTCTTCTTCTGATGAAAACTGGTTTTCCTCTCCATAGAACTGTAATTGTGTTTCCAGGTTTGACTGAACTTACATCTACCTCGGTACTTGCTAATGCTTTAACTGAAGCATCTGGGTTCATTTGATCTACCATGGGCCACACTACTGCTGCAGCTCCAACTGCACCTACAGCTGTGGTCGCTGTAAATAAAAAATCTCTTCTTTTTTTTGGCTTTTTATCTGACATTTTAAATAGTTTTTTGTTAAAAAATTAATTTAATATACGATTTCTTATAAGATAACAGTAATTTTTCTACTGAAAGAATGACACATTACGGATGAAACCTAGACCTAAAATTTCACTATACGAGCCAGATATTCCACAGAATACAGCTGCAATTATACGAACGTGTGCCTGTTTAGGGGCGGAATTAGAAATTATTGAGCCTTGTGGATTTTTATTATCTGACAAAAGGTTTAAAAGAGTTGTCATGGACTACATGGACTATAGTAAAATTAAATTCTACCAAAGTGCAGAACATTTTTTTGAAGAAAAAAAGAATCAAAGAATTGTTTTAATGACAACAAAGGGTTCTATAAATTATACTAAATTTAATTTTAGAGCTGATGATACAATATTATTTGGAAGAGAGAGCGCTGGTGTTCCAGAGAAGGTTCATAAGCTGATTGGTGATCGTCTAAAAATTCCAATGAATGAAAATGCGAGATCTCTAAATATAGCATCCTCAGTTGCAATAGTTTTGGCTGAAAGTTTAAGGCAAAATAATTTAATGTAATATGGACAATTCAATTAAAAAAGACCTAGCTAGCAATTGGTTCAAATTATTACAAAATGCAATTTGTAATGACATACTTGAATTAGAAAATAACAAAATAAAATTTGTATCAACTTCTTGGAAAAGAAACTCTAAAAAAGATGAAGGAGGTGGTGAATATAGAATTTTAAAAAATGGAAAAATTTTTGAAAAAGTAGGAGTAAATTTCTCAAAGGTATATGGAAAATTTCCTAAAAAATTTCAAAAAAATATACCAGGAGCTGAGAAAGATCCTAGATTTTGGGCTTCAGGAATTTCAATAGTTATGCATATGCAAAATCCGCACATTCCAGCTATGCATTTTAATACAAGATATATCAGCACTCAAAAAAATTGGTTTGGAGGGGGAATGGATGTAACCCCGGCCATCAAAGATGATAATGAAAAAAATAAATTTCATAAAACTTTAAAGTTAATGTGTGATCAACATAATAAAAATTATTATAAAAAATATAAAAAATGGTGTGATGAATATTTTTATTTACCCCACAGAAAAGAAGCTAGAGGAATTGGGGGAATTTTTTTTGATTATAAAGATGATAATTTCGAAAAAGATTTTAAATTTGTAAGAGATGTTGGTATTACTTTTCAAATGATCTTTAATGAAATTATTAGAAAAAAAATTAAGAAAAAATGGTCTTTAAAAGAAAAAGAGAAGCAGTATATTAAAAGAGGTCGTTACACAGAATTTAATTTACTGTATGACAGAGGAACTAAATTTGGATTACAAACTGGTGGTAATGTAGAAGGAATTTTAATGTCGTTACCTCCTTTAGCTAAGTGGAAATAAAAAAATGGAAAAAGAACCTATTACCTTAAATGGTTTAAAAAAATTAGAGGAAGAACTTATTTTTTTAAAAGAAAAGAAAAGACCTGAGATCGTTGCCGCAATTGCTGAAGCAAGATCGCATGGAGATCTAAAAGAAAATGCCGAATATCATGCTGCAAAGGAAGAACAATCTCATAATGAAGGTAGGATTACTGAAATAAACGACATAATAGCCAGAGCTAACGTAATTGATGTAACTAAATTAAATAATGAGGGTAAAGTAATTTTTGGATCAACTGTATATCTAGAAGACTTAGATAGTGGAGAAAAAATAAATTATAAAATTGTTGGAAAAGATGAAGCTGACTTAAAACAAAAATTAATTTTCTTTCAGTCCCCAATTGGAAAAGGATTAATAGGTAAAAATAAAAGTGATCTTGTAGAAATAAGTACCCCTTCTGGGATAAAGAATTTTGAAATTAAAGACGTTAAATATATTTAACTCTTTGCAATTTTTTCAACCTGTTTATCTGAAATTTGAAATCCATTTTGAACCCAGGTTTCTTCTATAAGTTTTAACTTATTACCTAAAATTTTACCCTCAGGAATTTTATACTTAGACATTAAAATATTTGCTCCAATTTTTAATTCAGGCAATGTTTTATTTTCGTAAATTTTAAGTAGTTTTAATAATTTATTCTCCACCTTACTTGAATAGAACAATTTAAAATTAATTATATCAATTACAGTTTGTCTACCATTATAGTAAAATATTTTATTAAAGTTTTTTTCTGTAAAACTTTTAATACTCACCTTTTCTTTGAAAAAATAATGAATTAATTTAAGCCTCTTTTGATCTTTTTTTGAGATTTTAAATTTATAAATAAAATAGTCAGTATTGTCTGTTTCATCGATAATCAGCAAAGCAATTACAAAAATAAAGTCAAAGTTGCTAATAACTTTGGAACTAAATGAATTCAGTTTCTTAAAATGATTAATATTTTTAAATTGTGGAAATACTATTTCTAATATTTCTAAACTTTGTTGATCTTCAAATAATTTAAGAAAATTTTTTGATTTAACTGTCTTTTTAAATTCATCTAATAATCTTTCAGCAGATAAGTTCGAAATACCTTTGATATTTTTTTTAAATATTTTAATTACCTCTGTTTTATGATTTTCAGTTGAGTAATTAATATGAAAACGGAAATATCTTAATATTCTTAAATAATCCTCTTGAATTCTTTTTTCTGGATCTCCAATAAATTTTAAAACACCTTTATTTAAATCTAGCTTACCATTTTGTGGATCAAATAAATTTCCTGAACTATCAGAGTAAATAGCATTAATTGTAAAATCTCTTCTTTTTGAATCTTCTTTCCAATCAGAAGTAAATTCAACTTTTGCATGTCTTCCGTCTGTAGCAACGTCTTTTCTAAGTGAAGTAATTTCATAGTTTTTTTCATTTATTACTGCAGTTATCGTGCCGTGTTCTTTACCTGACTCAAAAAATTTAATTTGATGTTTATTTAGTGCATCACAAACTTCATCTGGTGTAATGTTAGTTGCTAAATCAATGTCATCTACTTCTTCTCGATTTATAATTTTTCTAATACACCCTCCAACAAATCTTAATTCACTATTTTCAGAATAATTGTTAATTGCTTCAAAAATTTTTTTTGCAGGAGTGTTCTGAGATATGTTTTTTATATTTTTACTTATATAATTAAGATTTTTGGACCTAAAAAAAATTTTATCTAAAAATTTATCCATATATATGGCTGGGGCGCTAGGATTCGAACCTAGGATGCAGGTACCAAAAACCCGTGCCTTACCGCTTGGCTACGCCCCAATATTATAGATCCTATAACACAAAAAAAATAAATTTATATAGTTTTTGATACAAACAACCAACAATTTTTAAATTTCCTCTTAAATTGAACTTTTGCTGAATTACAGTCTTTGACTGATTTATAGTATGCAATAACTGTAGATCCAGACCCAGTCATTCTTACAAACTCAGGATTATTAGTCTTTTCTAAAAATAACTTAATCTTTTTTATTTGTGGGTATTTTGAAATTGCAACATCTTCTAAAGTATTACTTTGATTTTTTAAAAATTTATAACCAAACATAATTTTTTTTGGATTATTAAATTTTGGTTTTGTAAAATTTTTAACGTTAGAATAAATTTTTTTTGTCGCACAACCAAAATTAGGCTTTATTAAAAGCATATTTAGAGTCGGACAATTAAAAAATTTTTTAATTTTATTGTTTGAAAGTAAAACTGAGCTAGACGGGTTTATACCTAAAATAACATCAGACCCTATTTCAGAGCAAACCTCCAAAATTTTCTTTTCACTAATTTTAATTACCTTTTTTTTATTTAAAAAATTTAAAATACTTGCAGCATTTATAGAACCGCCACCAAGTCCTGCTTTTTGAGGAATATTCTTTGATATAGAAACTCTAAATTTTTGATTTAGTAATAACTTTTCTCGACCTAATATTTGAAAGAGTTTTTGAACAGTATTTTTTTTTCCAATACCTTTCGCAAATTTCCCTTGAAAAGAAATATTATGTTTTTCATCTCTTATTTTTTTTATTGAAATAACATCATACAAATCAATGAAACTAATGATGCTTTCAATTTTGTGTAATGATTTATTTTTTCCTGTTACATTGAGAGCTAAATTGATTTTAGCATGAGACTTTAAATTTAATTTCATTGAATAGATTTTAAGCCAATAATCAATTTTTTGTTTATATTTTCTCTCATATCATCTTCAGTATCATCAAAGTTCAACACACTATTCCAAAAATATCTTGCCTGAATTTTTTGATCTAGCTTCCACAATATATCTCCATAATGATCATTTACTATTGGGTCATCAGGCATTAATTCTACAGCTCTTTTTAAATATTTTTCTGCCTCTTCATATTCATCTATCAAGAAATATGCCCAACCAATTGAGTCAATAATATAGGGATCATTACTTTTTAAATCATATGCTATTTTTAACATTTCCATCGCTTCATCTATTTTGTAATCACGTTCTAACCAAGAATAAGCAAGATAATTTAGGACGTATGCATCATTAGGTCTTATTCTTAATGCATGAAGTAAATCTTCATCTGACTTCTCATAATTACCTAATCTTTCGTAACTCCCACCTCTTCTATATAAAACATCCGATTTAATTACAGAAGTATCCTCTAGTGAGGAGATTAATCTTGAATAATAATCGATTGCAAGTTCATAATTTTTAGAGTTTTTATAAAAATTTGCTAAATCAAAAATCATCTTTGGATTAGGTTTTTCAATATTTTTAAATTTAGACTCGATATGGCTTGTGCCTTTTTCATAATTTTGTTCTTTCACTATTATTTGCGCTTCTTTTTTAACTCTAAACCAATAATAAAACTCATCAGTCTCTTTAAATTTTCTTACTATTTTTTTTACCTTGTTGTATTCACCATCTGCAAAGAAATTTTCTGCAACGAGTGATAAATTAAATTCAAATTTAGGATTTAAGTATATTGATAAATTTAAATAAAAATTTGATTTTTCAAAATTATCTTGTGATGAATAAAGATTTGATATCAAGAATAAAAATTCACTAATTATATCATTATGGTTTCCACATGAGAAAATTTTTTCAAAACTTTTAAACTTATTATTATCTATCCAGCTTTTGGTTTGAGTTAACAAAAGTGTTGAGCCAATATAATCAATTTGATCAATTACTGACTTTGCCTGATCAAACTCCTTATTCTGAATTAGATAATTTATATAAAAAAATATATATCTTGAATAATCACCTTGTTGATTATTAATTAAATTTAAAAAGAAAGAGCTGGTTCTTTGATCATTATAATGACATCTTTGAAACGCCTCAGCTATTAATGATAAGTTTCCAAAATTTTTCTTATTAGGTAAAAGTTTTTTATTTTTAAAAGTGTAAATGTACTGCTTTAAAGTCTCAAAAATTACTAGATTAATTCTATTTTCTTCCTGAAATCTCAAACTTTGATCTAAGTAAATATCAGCTTTATCAAAATCATTTTTTTTCAAACTATCAATTATTAATAGAACATATGCATCAAAAAAATCAGAGTTTCTTTTTTTTGAGTTATTTTTTATAACATTAATTGCTTGAGCTACTTTGTTTTCCAATACAAGAGAATTAACGTATCTTTTTAAATAATTGTCATGGCTATTTAGTAAAACTTTACTTAAATTGAAATATTTTAAAGCTTCTGAATTATCTCTATTTTCATAAGCTACAATACCAGAAAAATAATTAGATAAATCTCTTGAGTTGAAATCATTAAAACTTGTACTTTTAGAATAAACGGGTGTCTGATAGGATAACACTAATAATAATATGATTTTAAATATTTTAGATATCATTTAATCCTTGTAAGGTGAAAAAATTGATAAATCAAAACGATAAAATAAACGAAGAATTAATAAATACAATAGAAGCCAATTTTGTATTTGATAAAAAACCTATTAATAGGTTTTCTGAGGTCAAAAAAAAAAGTGATATCAATCAAAGAAATAAACAAGATTTATTAGAAAATCTAAAGAAACAATTAAATTCAATTGAAAATTGCAAACTAAGAAATAATTCCAAAAATATTGTTCTTGGAGAAGGAAATATTGATAGTCCTATAATGTTAATAGGAGAAGCTCCAGGTGAAATTGAAGACAAAGTTGGAAACCCTTTTAAAGGAGAGAGTGGAGAGCTTTTAGACAAAATGTTAATAGCAATAAATATTAAAAGAGAAAATATTTATACAAGTTATGCAATAAATTTTAGACCACCAGAGGATAGAAAACCAACTTCACAAGAAATTAAACGTTACTCAAACTTTTTAAAAGAACATATATCTATTATTGATCCCAAAATTATAATTTTAATGGGTAGTACAGCTATGGAAGCTGTTACTGGGATTAATGAAAAAATATCTTCAGAAAGAGGTAAATGGAAGGAAATAATTTTAAATAAAAATACTTATCCTTTAATGATAACTTTTAACCCTTCTTATTTAATTAGATATCCGGATAACAAAAAATATTCATGGGAAGATTTAAAAAAAATAAGAGAAAAAGTTAAAGAGTTAAAATTAATAATCTAATGAAATTAATAGCTGGTGTTGATGAGGTAGGCAGAGGTAGTTTAATAGGTCCTGTTTATGCTGCTGCTGTCATTCTAAAAAAATCTGTAGATCCAAAAATTTTAAAAGACTCAAAAGTGTTGAGTAAAAAAAAGAGAGAATACCTTTTTAATTATATTAAAAAAAATTCAATTTGGTCATTAGGCAAAGCTTCTGTTAGTGAGATTGAAAAACTCAATATACTAAATGCAAGTTTACTAGCTATGAAAAGAGCTATATTAAAATTAACAAAAAAACCAACTCTTATTCTAATAGATGGAAACAAAATTCCAAAATTAAAAAATTATAAATTAAAATCGATCATAAAGGGTGATAAAAAAATTCCCTCAATTTCAGCAGCATCTATAATAGCAAAGGTATCAAGAGATAGATTAGTTGCTACTCTATCAAAAAAAAACAAAGGTTATCATTGGGATAAAAATTTTGGATATGGAACCAAACAACACTTACAAGCATTAAAGAAACTAGGCATAACCAAACATCATAGAAAAACTTTCTCTCCTATGTCTAGATTAACTTAATACTACATCTAGTTATCATTAAAATTCGATACACAAATCGAATCCAATTTTTTCAATCACAGGTTGACCGAAGAATCCATTTGGAGTCTAATTAATTTTTACAAATGAAATCTGATTTTAAAAATAAAATAATTAACGGAGACAGTCTCGAAGAATTAAAAAAAATTCCACGTGAAACTTTTGATTTAATTTTTGCTGACCCTCCATATAATTTACAATTGAAAGGTGAATTGACTAGACCAGATAGATCTAAAGTCAGCGCTGTAAACGACAAGTGGGATCAATTTGAAAATTTTAAAAAATACGATGAGTTCACGTATGAATGGCTTAATGAATGCAAAAGGATTTTGAAAAAAGATGGAGCTATTTGGGTTATAGGTAGTTACCATAATATTTTTAGAGTAGGAACCGCAATACAAAATTTAGGTTTCTGGATACTAAATGATGTCATCTGGAATAAAAATAATCCAATGCCTAACTTTAGAGGCACAAGATTTACAAATGCTCATGAGACTTTAATTTGGGCTTCGAAGAGTGAAAAATCAAAATACACATTCAATTATCAGTCTTTGAAATGTTTAAATGATGATCTCCAGATGAGATCTAATTGGAGTCTTCCTATTTGTAGTGGTTCTGAACGACTTAAAAAAAATGGAAAAAAAATTCACTCTACTCAAAAACCAGAATCACTTTTACATAGAATTTTACTAGCTACATCAAATAAAAATGATCTAGTTCTTGATCCTTTTTTAGGTTCTGGAACTTCTGCTGCAGTTGCAAAAAAACTAGGGAGAAATTATTTTGGTATAGAAAAAGAAAAGAATTATTTTAAAGCTGCTGAGGAACGTTTAAAGGGTACCAAACCAATTGAAGATGATTTATTAGATACACTTAAAAATAACAGATCAAAACCAAGAATTCCATTTGGATCGTTGGTAGAGCTTGGAATAATTAAGCCTGGAACAAATATTTTTGATAACAAGAAAAAAATAACAGCAAGAATAATGGCTGATGGTAGCATCAAACACAACCAAGCGGAAGGTTCTATTCACAAAGTTGCAGCTACTATTTTGGGAGCTGAAAGCTGTAATGGTTGGACATTTTGGCATTGTGATATTAATGGACGAACCTACCCAATCGATTACTTGAGACAAAGATTAATTTCTAAAAATTAATCTTTATAAATTTTACCTAAATAACTTTGCAGAAATTTTTTATTTTTTGTCAAAAGCTTTAAAAAAATATTTCTAAAAAAGATCATAATCGGATTTGATAAATGAAAAGCAAATTGATTAAAATCAGATCTTCTATTAATCATTTTTACTCTCTCTAATCTAGAATTATAAAAATCATTTTTTTGGTTAATTATAACTTCATGTAATTGATTAGCTCCTTCTATTGATTGTGAGGCTCCCTGAGCAAAAGAAGGAGAGAATGCAAAAAAAGCATCTCCAACTAAATAAATATTTTTGGGAGGAATAAATGGATTTTTACTTACAAAAACTGGAAACAATTTAATATCTTCAAGACTCTGAAATACTTTTGATGAAATTTTCTTGGATAATTTTTGTTTAATGTTCTCAATAAATGTACTTTCATTACAAAGATTGTGGTTTTTTTGCTGATCGGAATTTAACTTATTCTTCAATATCCCAATAAAATTAAAATTTTCATCATTATTAAGTGGATATAATACATAATGAAAATCTGATCCTAAAAATAAAGAAATATTATCCTCGTTTATAATATCAAGACTTTCTTTAGATACACTGGCTCTAACAGCGATAGTGTTATTGTAAATTGGTTCTGAATTATTATTTGAAATTAATGACTTTCCTTTAGAAAATACACCATCTGAAATAACTAAATGATCACAAGTTATTTTTTCTTTATCAAAAGTTAAATTTATTAAATTATTACTGTATTCTATGTTGTCTAAACTGCAGTTAAACTGGATTGTATTTTTATCCAGTCGATTTATTAGGAACTGAAGTAATTTTGATCTTTTCAATGTTGTATACTTACAATCATCAGAATTAAATTCTGAAATATTTAAATCACAAATTTTCTTTGAATTTTTAATTTGATAAAAGTCAATTTTTTTTGGATTAAATTTCTCTTTGTCTGACAAGGAAGAGAAGCCTAATTTGTTTAATAACTTTACGCTATTAACAGATAATTGAATGCCATAACCTTCCCCTATTTCTAATGAGGTTTTTTTTTCATAAATTGTGACCTGATAATCTTTATTTCCTTTAAATAAGTTGGCTATAAACAGACCGGAAATACCTGCGCCAATAATTGCTATTTTTTTCATTTTTGACTTTCTAAAAATTTTATTATCTTTTTGGTAAATGTTGGAAGTACATAATTTTCAAGCTTTGCAGGATTTATCCAATTAATATTTTTGTCAAAGTTATGCTTCTTTTTATATTCAATTTTAATATTCATATTCATATTAGATATTTTAAAATTTAAATCTTTATCAAAATTTTTAGGATTATTTAATTGATCCATTGGAAAAATATTTAAATTTTTTAAAAAATTAAATTTATTATTTTTGATTAATAAATATTGATTATTTTTTTTATAAACATTTAATTTATAATATGTTTCCTTGTTAATTTTCTTTAATTTCACTAAATCAAAATTTTTATTTTTAAATGCTTTGCAATTATTAGATAGTGGACATTTATTACAATTAGGGTTTGTAGGTTTGCAAATTAATGCACCCAGTTCCATCAAAGCTTGCGCATAATCGCTTGATCTTTTTGTCGATGTCCCAAAAATTTTTTTTTGATCTTGTAAGAATTCTTTTTTAATTTGACTTTGTTTCTTTAAATACAGATATCTTTTTAATACTCTTTCAATGTTTCCATCCAAAGGAATTATTGGTTTGTTAAATGCGATTGCTGAAATTGCACTCGCTGTATAATCGCCAATACCTGGTAATGATTTTAATTCATAAAAATCTCTAGGTATTTTTTTATTGAATTTTTTAACAATTATTTGAGCAGTTTTTTTTAAATTTCTTACTCTTGAATAATATCCAAGACCTTCCCAAAGTTTGGTTAATTTTCTATCATTATATTTTGATAACTTTTCAATATTAGGAATATTTTTAATAAATCTATTAAAATAAGGTATCACAGTAGCAACCTGAGTTTGTTGCAACATAAACTCGCTAACCAATGTAAAGTATTGTTTCTTTTCTTGTGAAACCTTATTTCTCCAAGGTAAAGATCTCTTATTTATATCGTACCAATTGAGAATTTTATTTGTTATTATTAGATCTTTCATATGCAATTTAAAAATAATACTAAGCAGAGAAATACTAGCATTCAAGGATTAAGATCTTTCAAAGACACTTTGCCAAAAAATCTAAAAAAAATTATTAATAAAAAAGGTCATATATATTCAGAAACTCTCAGTAATTGGAAATATTTAGTCGGGAATGAATTGTTTAAAGTCTGTTTCCCAAAAACATTCAAAAACTCAAATCGATTTGGTGTGAGTACTTTAGTTGTAATGGTTAAAAGGGGCCATGAAGTAGATGTAGAATATTCAAAAAAAAACATTGTAGATAAAATGAATAATTTTTTTGGCTACGATGTTGTTGAAAAGCTCAAATTTATTAGCTTTGATGACGAACAAAAAACTAGCAGTTTGAATGAAATTAAATCTAATAATGTGGCAATTAGTAAATATCGAGATAAAATCAAAGATGTTAAAAACGAAAAGATTAAAAAATCATTAACAGAATTAACAAAAGTTTATAAAGAAAAATGAAAAAAATTATATTACTTGCCATAATTGTTTTAGGAAGCTTTTCAAATTTAAACGCTGAAGAAATAAAAAGAATTATTGTTGGAAATAAAGATGCAAAAATAACTATAATTGCGTTTGAGTCACTAACTTGCAGCCATTGTGCTAATTTTCATAAAAACGTTTATCCAGAACTTAAAAAAGAATATCTGGACACAGGTCTTGCTAAAATAGAATTTAGACATTTTCCTTTAGATATTGCCGCCTTCAACGCTTCAAAAGTTGCTCAATGTAAAAATGATGGTAATGCTGATATTTTGGAAAGTTTATACGCCAACCAACAAAAATGGGTAAAGGGAAGCTCTATTGAAGAAGCAAATAAAAATCTTCAAATATTTTTAAAAAATGAAGGTTTCTCCATCGATTTTGAATCTTGTGTGAATAACAAAAATATTGAGGATTTTGTGTTAAATGACCGAATAGATGGTTCTAAAAACTTCAAGGTAAACTCAACTCCTACGATAATAATAAATAACAAAAAATTCGAAAAAAAACTTAATTATAAAAATTTAAAAAAAGCACTAGAAAAAATGATATAAGTTAGTGCATGGAGTTTAAAAAAATCCAATTAAATGGATTTAAATCATTTGCTGAAAAAACAAATTTCTTGATAGAAGAAGGTCTTACTGGAATTGTTGGTCCTAACGGCTGTGGAAAATCAAACATAGTAGAATCTTTAAGATGGGTAATGGGAGAGACCTCTGCAAAAAGTATGAGAGGTTCAGGAATGGAAGATGTAATTTTTTCAGGTACATCTAATAAAGCATCAAAAAATATTGCAGAAGTTTCCATAGAAGTAGAGAACAAAGAAAAAGAAGGTCCCATTCAATATCGTGAATTAGAAAACATTCAAGTTAGACGAAAAATTGAAAAAGATAAGGGTTCTAAATTTTATATTAATGACAAAGAGGTAAGAGCAAGAGATGCTCAAATGTTTTTTGCAGATCTTTCAACGGGCGCACATTCCCCTTCTATGATTAGTCAAGGAAGAATTGGAGCTTTAGTGACAGCAAAACCTACTGACAGAAGAGCAATACTTGAGGAGGCAGCTGGAATTTCTGGTTTACATGTAAGAAGACATGAAGCTGAACTTAGACTTGGCGCGGCTGAAAATAATTTAAAAAGAGCCGATGAATTACGAAGGCAACAAGAAAAACAATTGGCAAATCTTCAAAAACAAGCGGAAGAAGCTACAAAATACAAATTAATTTCAGAGGAAATAAAAAAAATAGAGGCTGGTCTATATTATCTAAGATTGTTGGATATCGATAAGGAAATAAGAATAGAAAATGAAATTAATACAGAGGCAGGAGGAGAAGTTGAAAGTTTCAACAATCAGATATCTGAACTTGAAAACTTAATAAAAACTTCAACTGATAAAGTTGCTCCACTTAGAGAAAAAAATATTGAGAATTTATCAAGAATACAGAGACTTAATTTGGAACTACAGAACCTAGATGAGGAAAATACTAGAATTCAAGATGAAATTGAAACAATAAAGAAATCAATAAAGACTTTAGACGAAGACATAACTAGAGAAAATGGAATTATTATTGATGCTAACTCTAATGAAAAAAGATTAAAAGAAGAAAAGTCAGATTTAATTGAAGTAGATTCAAAATATTTTGAAACAGAAAAGTTATCAAACGAAGATCTAGAAAATGCAAAAAATGAACTTGAGAGAGAGCAAAAAGAAGTTGACGAAGTAGTTAATAATTTAGCTGACGATACAATTAAAATAAGCATTGGTCCTATAAAGAATGTAAAAAATTCAATTACTAGAGCAAAAGAATTAATTGATAATAATGAGATAAATCAAGCAGTTACATTACTCGATAGATGTAATATGGAATTAGACAATTTTATTAATGATTTAAAAAATGAAAAATCAAGAACAGAACTATTAAGTGTAAATGAGAAATCTCAAAATATAAAAATACTTCAAGAAAAATATGCTGATGCATACAGTAAAAATCAGTCGATAAAGAATGAATCAGTAAAAAGAAATGAAAGAATAAAAACAATAGAGACAGAGATAGAAAGCTGGAAAAATCTTTTATCCAATTCAGAAAAAATGGTAAATGAATTAACTGAAAGAAAAAATAAATTATCTAAACAATTAAATGATTTAGAAAATCAGCCAAGAGTACAAGCAGAAAGAAAAGGTCAAATTTCAGAAAATTTAAGAATTTCTGATGAAGAAAAAATAGAGAACGAAAAAATTATAGAAGAAACTGATAAAAAAATTGAAACTTTAAGAGCTCAACTAAATGAGATACAAGAGCAATCAATTCAAATTAGAGAGCGAAAAGCTAGCTCAGGTGCAACCATAGAAGGTTTACAAAAAAGAAAAAATGATTTGCTTGATAGGGTTAATACAGAATTAAATTTAACAGAAGAAAATATTTTAGAAAATTCAAATTTATTTGGAGTTGAAGAACTTCCAAATCATGTTGATCAAGAAGATGCATTAGATAAAAAAAAACAACAAAGAGATCAATTAGGTTCTGTAAATTTAAAAGCAGATGAGGAAACTAGTAAGTATGAAGAAGAAATAAAAAAAATGGAACAAGATCGTAGTGACCTAGTTACCGCAATTGTTAAACTTAAAGATAGTATTGATGAGCTAAATCAAAAAGGAAGGGAAAGACTTGTTGAGGCATTTGAAAAAGTTAACAGAAAATTTAATGAGGTTTATACAAAACTTTTTAATGGAGGAAATGCCAAGCTTGAATTAGTAGACTCTGATGATCCATTAGAAGCTGGTTTAGAAATGTTAGTCAGTCCACCAGGAAAAAGGCTTCAATCTATAACTTTATTATCTGGTGGTGAACAAGCACTTACTGCCCTATCTTTGATATTTGCAGTATTTTTAACTAACCCTTCTCCAATTTGTGTTTTAGATGAGGTGGATGCTCCTCTTGATGATGCTAACGTTACAAGATTTTGTAGCTTGCTAGAGGAATTAATTAAAATTACTAACACTAAATTTATAATTGTTACTCACCACGCCTTAACAATGTCTAAAATGAACAGGCTATATGGGGTAACTATGCCTCAAAAAGGGATAAGCCAACTGGTAGCCGTAGACCTTCAAAAAGCAGAAAGTATGGTTGCTTAACCAGAATAAATGGCAAAAGACCCATTTAAAACTCGCTTAGAGATTGCAAAAAGCAAGATTTCCAAGAAAAATCTTTATAACAAGAAGGATAATCCCTCGCCTATTGGAACTGCATTCAAATTGAGCACAGAACTTGTTTCTGCAGTGGCCGTCGGGACAATTATTGGGTTTATTTTTGACAAGACCTTTGGTACTAAACCCTGGTTTATATTAATATTTTTTTTTGTTGGGGTGGTCGCTGGAATAACAAACGTGATTAGATCAGCAAAAAAGATGCAAAAATAAGTTAGTACTATGGCAGCAAACCCGATGTCCCAATTCGATGTTTATAGAATTGGACCTGAAATAAAAGTTGGAGCATTTGATATATCTTTTACAAACGCAAGTTTGTTTATGATTATAAGTACTGTTTCTATTTTATTAATTTTTAATTTAGGATCTAAGAAAAATTCAATCTTACCAAATAAAATTCAATTATTAGCGGAACTTAGCTACACCTTTGTTGCTAAAATGATTAGTGATACAGCTGGTTCTAAAGCAAAACCATATTTTGCATTTATTTTTTCATTGTTCATGTTTGTTTTATTTTGCAACATGTTTGGAATGATACCGTACACATTCACTGTAACTAGTCATATTATCGTTACATTTGTTCTTGCTGCATTTATCTTTATTGGCGTAACAGTAATTGGATTTATTAAACATGGTTTTGGATATTTAAAATTGTTTGTACCAAGTGGAGTACCAGCGGTGTTACTTCCTTTAATAGTAGTTATTGAAATTATTTCTTATTTAAGTAGACCAATAAGTCTATCAGTTAGATTATTTGCAAATATGATGGCTGGTCATACAATGATGAAAGTTTTCGGAGGCTTTGTAATTAGTCTTGGAATAGTTGGTGGATGGCTTCCACTAAGTTTTTCGGTTGCATTAACTGGTTTGGAGATATTAGTTGCTTTTCTTCAAGCATATGTTTTTGCAATTTTAACCTGCATCTATTTAAATGATGCATTAAATTTACACCATTAATAACAGAGGAGGATATAATGGAATTAGAAGCAGCAAAAATGATCGGAGCAGGTTTAGCAGCAATAGCTTTAGCTGGTGCCGGTGTTGGTATTGGAATAATTTTTGGAAATTATTTATCAGGTGCTATGAGAAACCCATCAGCAGCTCAGAAACAATTTCCTAACCTACTTTTAGGTTTTGCACTTGCTGAAGCAACAGGATTATTTGGATTAGTTGTTGCATTGATTATTTTATTTGCGTTTTAAGTTAATGGTCAAAAAAATATATCTTCATCTAATATTTTTAAGCTTCTTTTTTATTAAAGAAGCTTTTGCCGCTGAAAGTGGAGGTATGCCTCAATTAAATCCAGAGTTTTGGGTTTCTCAGATTTTCTGGTTGGTACTTACTTTTGGGATAATGTATTTGGTTTTATCTAAATTAATTCTTCCAAAAATTAGTAACAACTTAGAGTCTAGAAAATCTCAAATTCTAGAAAATATTGAGGCAGCTGAAAAACAAAGAGAAGATAGTGAGACCAAACTTAAAGAATATGATCAAATAATTTTAAAAAGCAAAACTGAAGCTAATGCTATGTTTAATCAAGCAAGAGAAAAGGCAGTTAAAGATATAAACGCTAAAAGAGACGTTCTTGATAAACAAATAGATGACGAAATAGCTAAAGCGGAAAAAGAAATCCAAGCTTTAAGAGATAATGCACCTGACAAAATAAATAAAATTGCTATAGAAACGTCATCTGAGTTACTTCAGAAACTGATTGGTGCTGAAGTAAATAATAGCAGTATATCAGCAATTGTTGACGATCTATCTAGAAGAAACGGAGATAAATACTATGGCAATTGATGCAACTTTCTGGGTAGCTATTTCATTTGTAATCTTCATCGGGGTTTTGGTTTACTTTAAAATTCCACAAAAAGTTTCTCAAATGCTTGATGGTATGATTTCTGATATCAAAAATGAGATAGATGAAAGTGAAAAATTGAGAACAGAAGCAAAAACTTTACTCGATAATGCTCAAAAAAAATTAGATACAGCTACTTCTGTAAGTAGTGAAATTTTGGAAAATGCAAAAAAAGAGTCAGATAAATTAATAATAGATTTAAATGATAAATTTCATAAATCATCAGAAATTAAAAAAAGTTTGGCTGAAAATAAAATTGGCCAAATGAAAGAGGCTGCATTGAAGGAAATAAAAGATGCTTCAATCAAAATTGCGGTGGACTCAGTAAAAAAAATCATAACTACATCAGTTGATAAATCTAAATTGGATGCTGTATTTCAAAAAAATTTAGATGAAACTAAAGAACAGCTAAAAAAAATAAACTCATAATACGGTTACAATTTCCTGAAAAAGCTATAAATTACAGCAATGAATTCTATAGTTATTGGATCTGGATTTGGTGGTATTGCTGCAGCAATAAGACTAAGAGCCAAAGGACACAAAGTAAAATTAATAGAAAAACATTCAGACCTAGGTGGAAGAGCTAGAGTTTTCAAAAAAGATGGTTTTACCTATGATGCTGGGCCAACAGTAATAACAGCTCCATATTTAATTAACGAACTATTCAGTTTGTTTAATAAAAATCCTGAGGACTACATAAAACTAACCCCACTTAAAATTTGGTATCAATTTGTTTTTGAGGACCAAACTAAATTTAATTACTCAGGTGATGAAATAGAAATGAAAAAACAAATTGAAAATTTAAATCAAGAAGATGTTAAGGGGTATGAAGATTTAGTAAATTTTACCAAAAAAATTTTTGAGAAGGGATTCTTAGAGCTTGCAGATGTTCCATTTGATAAACCTTTTTTTATGATGAAACAGCTGCCAGCATTATTAAAACTTAAGAGTTATAAATCAGTTTATTCATTAGTATCGTCTTATGTAAAAAATGAAAAATTAAGAAGGATGTTTAGCATGCATCCACTTTTGGTTGGTGGAAATCCGTTCACAACTACTTCTATTTATGGGCTAATTCTTTATTTAGAAAAAAAATGGGGCATTCATTATTCAATGGGTGGCACAGGAAATATAATTAAAGGATTTGAAAAGTTAATGGAGGAAATAGAAATCGAAATAATAAAAAATACTGAGGTAAAAGAAATTATTACTAAAAATAATAAAATTACTGGTGTTGTAGTTGACAATGAAGAGATTATCGAAACTGATAATGTTATTTGTAATGCAGACCCTCCTGCTTTTTATGAAAAGATGACTAGTAAAAACTTAAAAAATTCAATGCTGTTTGATTGGAAACAAAAGAGGATGGATTACTCAATGGGTTTATTTGTTTATTATTTTGGAACCAAAAAAGTCTATGAAAACGTTGAGCATCACACAATTAAATTTGGAAACAAATATAAAGAACATCTGGATGATATTTTTGATTATAAAAAATTAAATAACGATATTAGCTATTATCTACATAGACCTTCTGCAACAGATAAGAGCATGGCTCCTGAGGGTAGTGATTGTTTTTATGTATTGGTGCCAGTTCCAAATAATCAATCAAATATAGATTGGCAAATAGAAGGTGAAAAAATGAAAAATCTCGTGGTTGATAAAATGGAAAATGATTTAATGCCAAATCTTAGAGATAATATCGTATCAGACTTTTATCTTACACCTGATTATTTTGAGAAAGAACTAAATACAAAATATGGATCAGGTTTTTCAATTCAGCCTAAATTCACTCAATCAGCTTATTTTAGATTTCATAATAAATCAGAGATTTATGATGGTTTATATTTTGTTGGTGCTGGAACTCACCCAGGTGCAGGCGTACCAGGAGTACTTTCATCAGCAAAAGTGCTCGAAAAATTAATATGATCTTTGGAACCGAAAAATCATATATACAAAAATATGGAAAATCTTTTTTTTGGGCAGGTTTTTTTTTACCAAAAAAACTTTTTTCAAATGCATCATATCTTTATGATTTTTGTAGAATAGTTGATAATATTGCTGATGACGATGAGTCAAATAAGATAAATAAAGCCCAATCTTTAAATAAATTTGAAGAGAACTTTAATAATAAAAATTTTGATATCCAGGTAATTAAAAATGTATGGGATATTATAGATAACTTTTCTATTTCGCCAAAAATTTTTAATGACCTGATCAGTGGAGTGAAATCAGATATAAATCAAAAACAACCTGAAGATTTCCAAGAACTTACTGATTATAGCTATCAAGTTGCAGGTACAGTTGGTTTGATGATGGCGAAAATAATGAGAGTTACAGATAAAAAAATACTATTCAGAGCAATAGATCTTGGAATTGCCATGCAACTTACAAATATATCTCGTGATGTATTGGAAGACTCAAAAATTAATAGGATTTATATTCCAAAAAAAATTTTTCCTAAATCAACCATTAGTGAAGAATTTAATTCTTTTACATCTAAAACAGTTATGAATTATCCTGAAATAAATTTAGATAATATTTTAAAAAATAGTGAAGAGGATAAAGATATAGAAATTTTTGTAACTATTAAAAGAATTATACAACTGGCTGAATTTTACTATGAGTCATCTATGCGAGGAATTATTAAACTTCCTTTAAAATATAGATTTGGAATTCTTTTAGCGAAAAACTTATACAGAGAAATTGGTAGAAAATTAAAAAAAAGTGATAATCCAACTTTTTGGAGAAATAGATCACATTTAAACTTTTTTGAAAAAACTTTAATTAGTTTTAAAACTTTTTTTGAATTTATACTAACTATAGGGATGAAAAATATTCCTGAGAAATACCAAACAAATGAAATTGAATACTATGATTCTATCATAAAACATGGTCATGATCATTTAGAGAAAAAATTTAAATTAAATGAAAAATTTTGATTACATCATTATTGGTGGTGGTTGCGCAGGTCTTTCATTAGCATACGAGTTGGAAATTAATGATAAATTAAAAAATAAATCTTTGGCTATAATTGAGCCTAGGGACGAATATAAAAGAGACAAAACTTGGTCATTTTGGAAAGTGTTTCCACATAATTTTGATGATTGTGTAAAAAAAAGTTGGGATAATTTTTCTATAAACATTCCTAATGATACAAAGTTTATTGATTGCAAGCTAACACCTTACCAATCTATAGATACTGGAAAATTTTATGACAAAATTCTTTCAAAACTTAAATTAAATGAAAATATAAAATTTTTTAAGAATATTAATGATATTGAATTATCAAATTCAATAATTTTTAACAGCGTTCCAAATTTTGAAAATAAGACAAATAATTTGTGGCAACATTTTTGTGGTGTAGAAATTGAAACAGAAAAAGATTTTTTTGATGACCAAATATTTAACTTAATGGATTTTGCGTGTGATCAAAAAAATGAGGTTCATTTTTTTTACACTTTACCTTTTTCAAAAAAAAGTGCTCTTGTGGAAACTACCTGGATATCAAATTTAAGTAATGAAAATATAAAAGATTATGATAATCAAATAGATCAATACTTAAAAAACCATTTAAATATCAGAAATTATAAAATTAATTTTAAAGAAGAAGGCTCTATACCTTTATTTAGAAATAAAAATTTAAAAAAATTAAATGAAATATATATTGGATCAGCCGGTGATATGACAAGATTAAGCACGGGTTATACTTTTTTAAATATTCAGGAACACAGCAAATATATAGCAGAAAACATTGAAAATATTTCTAAGGCTAAATTGTTTAAAATTAAAAAAAAATATGATTTTTTGGACAATATTTTTTTGAAAGTTTTAAGAAATAACTCTTCAGATATGGGGGAAATTTTCTTTAAAATGTTCAATAGTTCACCTAAGACTGCTATTAATTTCTTATCTAATAAAAGTAATTTTTTTGAAGATTTAGAAATAATTTTAAAAATGCCTAAATGGAAATTTTTAAAAGAATTGTTTTAAATGACTATTCAATTCATTAAAAAAATTAATCTTAATCATTCATTTATATTTTTTTTGCTAGTTAATCTATTTTCTATCGTGATGTTTAGATTAAATTATTTAGATATTTCATCATCAATATGCTTATTTTTAATTTTAACTATTGGAGTTTCACACGGTGCATTAGATAATATTAAAGGTAAAAAACTTCTTAAATTGTTTAATTTTGAAAGAATATATATTTTCTATATCTTTTATATTTTTATAGCGTTTTGCGTCATTATTATTTGGTCACTCTTACCTGCAACCACACTGTTAGTTTTTCTTATAGTGGCAGCATTTCATTTTGGTAAAGAAGATACACAATTTTTAATAAACAAAAAATCGTACTTAATTCAATTATTATACCTTTTAAAAGGATCGATCATAATTCTTGCCCCGCTTTTTTTTCATTTTGATGATACTGTGAAAATATTCAAATCATTACTTGTTGTTAATGAAAATTTTTATTTATTCTTAGAATTTTTAGAAGAAAAAAAGATAATCGAGATATCAATTATTTTGAGTTCATTATCAAGTGTATTTTTATTTATTGATAAGTTTGAATTAAAAAAATTCACTATTTTTTTTGATTATTTCTCAATTATAATTTTAAATTACTACTTTACTCCTTTAACAGCTTTTACAATTTATTTTTGTTTTTTACATTCTGTGAGGCACTCTATTTCGCTTGCGATCGACCTTGATGAAAACAATCTCCAAAATGGACTAAAATTATTTATTTTAAAGGCTTTACCACTTACTCTTTTAACAATCTTTATTTCAATAATTGTATTATTTTTGTTAAATGACGTTAATTATTTAGATGATGCAATCTTAAAACTAATTTTTATTGGTTTGGCGTCTTTAACCTTTCCACATATATTGCTGGAATATTTTTTAGAGAAAAATGAAAAACAAACAAATTAAAATTTTACTTTCTGCTCCAAGAGGTTTTTGTGCTGGTGTTGAGAGAGCTATAGAGATTGTAGAAAAATCTATTCAAAAATATGGATCGCCAGTTTACGTTAGACACGAAATCGTTCATAACAAGCATGTTGTTGATAATTTAAAAAATAAAGGTGCTATCTTTGTTGAAGAATTGGAGGAAATTAATGACAAATCTAGACCTGTTATTTTTTCTGCACACGGTGTTCCAAAAAAAATACCAGAAGATGCTGAAAATTATAAAATGACTTATGTAGATGCTACTTGTCCACTAGTTTCTAAAGTTCATAGAGAAGCGGAAAACTTAAATAAAGCTGGTTATCATATTATTTTGATTGGACATGAGAACCATCCAGAAGTAATAGGCACTATGGGCCAATTACCCAAAGGATCTATTGATTTGGTTCAAAATGAAGCTGAAGCAATGGAGTATAAAACCAATAATAAAGAAAAATTGGCTTATATAACTCAAACAACACTATCTGTTGATGACACTAAAGAAATAATAAAAATTTTGAAAGATAGATATACAAACATTAAAGAGCCAGCAAAAGAGGATATTTGTTATGCAACAACTAATAGACAAATGGCAGTAAAAAATATTGCAAAAAAGTGTGATATGTTTTTTGTAATAGGTAGTAGAAACTCTTCAAATTCAGTTAGACTTGTTGAAGTAGCAAAAAAATCAGGTTGTCAAAATTCACAACTTTTTCATTCTGAAAGTGAAATTCCTTTTGATCAAATACAGAATTCAAATACTATTGGTATATCATCAGGAGCATCAGCACCTGAAATACTTGTAGAAAATTTTATTAATGAATTAAAAAAAAAATTTTCTATAAATCTTGAGGAAGTAGAAATTATAAAAGAAAATGTGGTCTTTAAAGTTCCTAACAAATTAAATTAAATGGCTGTATATACAAAAATAAATCAGAGTGATATCGATATAATAAATAAGAAGTTTAATATTGAAAAAATTTTAAGTTTCCAAGGAATTACTAAAGGAATTGAAAATACAAATTACATTTTAAAATCCAAAAATAAAAAGTTTATTCTCACAATTTTTGAGAAGAGAGTTCTTCCAAAAGAGATACCTTTTTTTATGAAATTAATGGATTATTTAAATGATTCAAAAATTAATTGCCCAAGACCACTTAAAACTAAAGACAAAAATTATTTAATTAAACTAAAAAATAAAACAGCCTGTATTGTGACTTTCTTAAGTGGAAAAGATAAAAAAAAAGTTAACGAAAGTGACTGCTATGTTATTGGAAAAGCAGTAGCTAAAATGCATATGGTTACTAAGAAGATAAAATTTACTAGAAAAAATTCAATGGGTGTAAAATATTTAAAACCTTTACTCCAGAGTATTAAATTTAAATCAAATAAAGGATCAAATTTGAAAAAATTTTTATTTAATAATTTTAATGATATTAAAAAAAATTGGCCAAAAAAACTTCCTTCTGGAATTATACATGGTGATTTATTCGTAGATAATATTTTTTTTGATAAAAATAAGCTGTCGGGAATTATAGACTTTTACTTTGCTGCTAACGATTACTATATGTATGAAATAGCAATCTGTATTAATGCACTATGTTTTGACGAAAAAAATAAAAAATTTGTAATTAATAAGAAGAAAGTTGATAAATTAATCAAGGGATACAACAGTGTTAAGAAAATTAATTTAAATGAAAAAAACAATTTAAATATTTTGTGCAGAGGTGCTGCTCTAAGATATCTGTTAACTAGACTATTTGATTATACAAATACTCCAAAAACAGCATTAATCAAAATTAAAGATCCAAACGAATATTATCAAAAACTTATTACCCATAATAATTTGAATAGTTTTAAAGATTATTTGATTTAATGATTAAAATTTATACTGATGGCTCATGTTTAAAAAATCCAGGAAATGGTGGATGGGCAGCAATAATATGCACTGATAATGAAATGAAAAAAATAAGTGGAAGTGAAAAAGATACAACAAATAATAGAATGGAATTAATGGCGACAATCAATGCATTAAAAGAAGTAAATTCTGAAGATTTGATAGAAATCTACACGGATTCTAAATATGTTAAAAATGGAATTACTGATTGGATCCACAATTGGATTAAAAATAATTGGAAAACATCTAATAAAGAAGATGTTAAAAATAAAGATTTATGGGTTCAATTGCATGATTTGAATAATAATTTTAAGATTAAGTGGAACTGGGTTAAAGCTCATGCTGGAAACCCACTAAATGAAGAAGTTGATTTATTAGCTAAAAAAGCTGCAAGTCTAGATTAATTTAAAGAAATTTTCTGCTGCTGAGATTTCACAAGATCCTGTATCTGCTTCTTCCTGAATTTTAATAACCTTCATGTTATCAACAAACATCGTGTATCTATTAGATCTAATTCCTAAACCTCTGCCACTTTTATCAACATCTGCTCCAATTTCTTTTGTGAAATTAAGAAATGGGTCACCCATCATAACAATGTTTTCACCCACATCATTTTGTTTACCCCAAGCATTCATCACAAAGGGATCATTTACTGAAATACAAATTATATGATCAATACCTTTTTCTTTATATTGATCATGCATCTTAATATATCCTGGCAAATGTTTAGCAGAACATACAGAAGTATATGCCCCAGGTAGTCCAAATATTACAACTTTTTTGCCTTTAAAAAAATCTTCTATATTTTTTTTTACAGGCTCTCCATCTTGAAGAACAAAAATTTCTGAATTTGGTAGGTTATCGTTTTCTTTTATTTTCATTTGGATCTATCTTTAATATGTTCTTTTACTTTTTCAATATCATTTTGAAGAATATCATAATTTTCTTTCTCATTTAATATAAATTGAAGTTCATTTGGTAACTCGGCTTTAATATTTATAGCACTTTGAATTGCATCAGGAAACTTACATGGATGTGCTGTTGCTAGTACAATATTATTACCATTGAGATTGTGTTTATCAAAAGCTCCATAACCAATTGCAGTATGAGGGTCTAAAACAACATTAAATTCTTGATAAACAGACTTAATAATATCAAGAGTTTCAGTCTCACTCATTCTTGCTGATAAGAAATCTTGATTAATTAAATTTAACTTTTCTTTATCAATTGAATATTTTCCTTCTTCTTTAATTTTCATCATGTCTTTTGATGTTTGTTCTGAATTCTTATCATTTAAATCAAAAATAAGTCTCTCAAAGTTACTTGCAATCTGTATATCCATACTAGGAGAAATAGTTTCTGAAACAGTTTCAGCCTCGTAATTACCGTTTGAAATAGCTCTATGGAGAATGTCATTTTGATTTGTTGCAACAATCAATTTATTAATGGGCAAACCCATTTTTTTGGCTAAGTAACCTGCGTATACATCTCCAAAATTCCCCGTGGGAACTGAAAAATTAGTGGGTTTAGTGTGATCTTCAATTAAATGATAGCTGTAAAAATAATAAACACACTGAGCAATAATTCTTGCCCAGTTGATTGAATTTACACCTGACATATTAATATCTTTTGAAAATTTTTTATCAGAAAACATTGATTTGACCAAGTTTTGGCAATCATCAAAATTTCCTTTAATAGCAATATTAAATACATTTTCATGTTTTCCAGTAGTCATGATTTTTCGCTGAACAGAGGAAACTCGATTATCAGGATGTAATACAAAAATATTTAAATTTTCTTTTCCTTTTATTGCATCTATAGCTGCTGCCCCTGTATCTCCAGATGTGGCAACTACAATATTAATTTTTTCTTTTTGCTTGCTTAAATAAAATTCATAAAAATTTCCAAGAAGTTGCATAGCAACATCCTTAAAGGCTAGTGTTGGGCCATGAAATAACTCTAAGACTGATCGATCTCCTATTTTTATGAAATCAATTACATTTTCTCTCCTAAAAACAGAATAAGATTTATCAATTATTTTAGACAATTCATCTTTATCCATAAAATTTCCTATAAAAGGAAAAATAATTTTTTTTGCTAAATCTGAATAATTAAGTGATTTTAATTCTTGAATTTCTTTTTCACTATAGTCTGGAAGTGAGCTAGGAATAAACAATCCCCCATCATCAGCAAGACCTTTGATAAAAACATCCTTAAATTCATATGTTTTTGAAGTATCTCTAGTGCTGACGTATCTCATTTAATAATTTTTTTTTCTAAAATATAGATATATTAAAAGGATTGAAATCGCCATCGAAAACCAAGTAATTGCGTACTTTTTGTGATTGTTTGAAATTTTAGCAGTGATCACTCTTGGTCTTGGGTTTTCGTAGTTACCGTTTAAATAAATAATATATTTTGAAAAATTTTTTCCTGTAAATTTTAAAATATCTTCCCGATCTAGTGTGAACCAATAATTTTTATCTACTTCATTCTTGGGTTTGAATGAGCTTGATTTTGATTGAAGCATTAAAGTACCAATAATATTTTTTTGATCAACAACATTAATCTCTGGTTTGTTTTTTTGGTCAAAAGATATCCAGCCTCTATTAATTAAATAATCTTCATTTCCTATTTTAATTGGGTTAATAACTTCAAATCCAGGTTTACCAGTTTCGTTAAGATTATAGAGATAAATTTGTTTTTCAAAATCAATTTGTCCTGATGTTTTTATTCTTAAAAAATTTTTTTTTTCTACATTTTGAAGTTCAACAGGATCAAGCTTTAAAGAATTTTCAATTTGATTGATTAGATCTAATTTCCAACTCAATCTATACAATTGCCAAAAGCCTAATGACAACAAAACTAAAATTATAAAATAAACGAAAACTGAAAATAGAAGCTTATTCTTCAAGGATTAAATATTAACTTCCCCAAACGTATATAGCTGCAAACAAGAATAACCAAACAACATCAACAAAGTGCCAGTACCAAGCAGCTGCCTCAAAACCAAAGTGGTGTTCTTTCGTAAAGTGACCCAATCTTCCTCTCCATAAACAAACAGCTAGAAAGATTGTTCCAACAATTACGTGGAAACCGTGAAAACCTGTTGCCATATAAAATACTGCACCATAAATATGTCCTGAATAATCAAATGTAGCATGATGATATTCGTAAGCCTGTAATAAAGTAAAAAAGAAGCCTAGTGCAACAGTTGCTGTTAATCCTTGAATAAATCCTTTTCTATCATCTTCTAATAAAGAGTGGTGAGCCCAAGTTACTGTAGTACCAGATAATAATAAAACTAGTGTATTGATTAATGGAATGTCCCATGGATCAAAAGTTTCTATGTCTTGTGGAGGCCAAACATTTCCAACAAACTCATTTGGGAACAAACTTATATCAAAATATGCCCAAAACCATGCAACGAAAAACATAACTTCAGAAGCAATAAATAACGTCATTCCATATCTGTGATGGATTTGAACAACTGGAGTATGGTGACCTTGATGTTCAGCTTCAATCACAACATCTCTGAACCACATATAAGCTGCATAAATTACGAGAGCTAATCCTAAATACATTCCCCAAGATACATCGTTGTGCATATAAAAAATTGCTCCAATAGCTAGTACCAAGCATGCAAAAGATGTAAATATAGGCCAAGGACTTGGGTCTACTAAGTGATAATCATGTTTTTTTTCAGCTGACATATTTTTTTAATTATGATTGTTTATAATAATCTGTCGAGAAAAAAGTATACGACATAGTTACATCCTGTAAGTTTTTAACTGTTGGATCATTTACCAGTTCTGGGTCCAAATAAAAAGTCATAATATAAGTTGCCTTCTCACCTGCCTTAAGTTCCTGTTTTTCGAAGCAAAAACAGCCTAATTTACTATAATATTTACCAAAACTTGCAGGCGAAACATTGAAACTAGCAACTCCATAAGTTGTTTCGTCTCCATAGTTCTCAACCTCAAACTCAATTCTATTTACCTGACCAACCTTAACATCAATTACATTTGATTTAGCCTTAAAATCCCAAGTAAGATTGTTTACATTCGTATCAAATCTTACACTCACAACTTTATCTAAAACTATTTTTGGAGCTTCTTTAGATACTTGGGTTGTTCCTCCAAAGCCAGTTACACGACAAAAAAGATCATATAAGGGCACTGCCGCAAAAGATAAACCTAACATTAAACAAAAGATACCTGCTAGAAGTAATGGAGTTAATGTTTTGCTCTTAATCATATCTGCCTATCAAATACGCCAACGTTATATAATGTAAAAACAAACAAAAAAACCATAAAAGCTAAAATTGCTAAAGCAGTAATAATATTTTTTTTCTTTGTTTTTTTATCGGGTGTTATCATAAAATTTTATCTATTAAGAAAAATACAAAAACTAAAAACAAATATAATATTGAGTATCCAAAAATTGTTTTTGCTTTTTTTGCATCAAACTTGTTCTTCTTAAATTTATAAAGTTCAAAACATAAGTAATTATAATAAATTGTCAAAATTAATGATGGAATTAAAAATACTAGACCAACAAAATTAATTGCATATGGGAAAACAATAACTGGCAACATTATTAATGAATAAACAAATATATTTAATTTTGTGCTTTCAACACCATTAGTCAATGGAAGCATTGGAATATTTGCTTTTTTATAATCATCAGATTTATATAAACTTAGTGCCCAAAAATGTGATGGTGTCCAAAAAAAGATAATTAGAAAGAAAGTTAATGGCTCAAGTGAAAGTGAGTTAGTAGCTATAGTCCAACCAATTACAGGAGGTAATGCTCCTGCAGCGCCTCCAATAACTATATTTTGAGGCGTTTTTCTTTTAAGCCAAACGGTATAAACCAGCACATAAAACAAAATTGTAAATAACAATAAAGCTGCTGAAACTGTATTTGCAAAATAATCTAAAGCAACAACAGAAAATATTGATAAAGCGATACCAAAAATCAAAGCTTGGTTTTTATTAACCTTCCCAGTTGGTATAGGTCTCAAACAAGTCCTTGTCATTAATGCATCTAAATCAGACTCGTACCACATGTTTAAAGCTCCAGCGGCACCAGCTCCAATAGAAACTAAAATAATTCCAATTATTGCATCTTTTGTTGGAATAATATTTGGTGCCATTAACAATCCAACTGCACAAGTAAAAATTACAAGTGACATTACTCTTGGCTTCATAAGTTTAAATAACTCAGAGAAATTGAAAACGTCTTCTTGACTTAAATTTCTATTTTTTAACTTAGACTTAATCATTTAATTTTAGACAAAAAATCTAAATACTTTTTAAGTAGTAGATTTTTCTGCACTCTCTTCATCTTCAAACTTCGGTAATTCATCAAAAGTATGAAAATTTGGAGGAGACGGTACTGTCCACTCTAAAGTTGTTGCTCCTTCACCCCAAGGGTTTTGAGCAGCAGCTTTTTTCTTATAAAATGCATAAATTAGATTTGCGAAAAATACTCCTAAACCAATTACAGAAATATATGATCCAATTGAAGATATATAATTCCAACCAGCAAATGCATCTGGATAATCTGCATATCTTCTAGGCATACCGGCTAAACCTAAAAAGTGTTGAGGGAAGAAAATTAAGTTTACTCCAATAAATGTTAACCAGAAGTGTAATTGACCTAACCATTCTGAATATTCATAACCACTCATTTTTCCAAACCAGTAATAAAAGCCTGCAAAGATTGCGAACACCGCACCTAAAGATAATACGTAGTGGAAGTGAGCTACTACATAGTAAGTATCATGCATTGCTGTATCTACACCTGCATTTGCAAGAACAACACCTGTAACTCCACCGACTGTAAATAAAAATATAAACCCTAAAGCCCAGACCATAGGTGTCTTAAATGATATTGAACCACCCCACATAGTTGCTATCCAAGAAAATATTTTAATTCCCGTCGGAACAGCAATGATCATCGTCGCTGCTAAGAAATAAGCTTTGGTATCTGTACTCAAACCAACTGTATACATATGGTGAGCCCATACAACGAAACCAACTATTCCAATTGCTACCATTGCATATGCCATACCTAAATATCCAAATACTGGTTTTCTTGAGAATGTTGAAACAATATGACTGATCATTCCAAAACCTGGTAAAATTAAAATGTAAACTTCAGGGTGACCAAAGAACCAGAATAAGTGTTGGAATAACACTGGGTCTCCACCTGTTTGAGCATCAAAGAATGCAGTTCCGAAATTTCTATCAGTTAATAGCATTGTGATTGCACCTGCTAATACTGGAAGTGATAAAAGTAATAAGAACGCTGTAACTAGAATTGACCAAGCAAATAAAGGCATTTTATGCAATGTCATACCTGGAGTTCTCATGTTTAAAATTGTAGTTATAAAGTTTACCGCTCCTAAAATTGAAGACGCTCCTGCTAAGTGTAAACTTAAAATAGCAAAGTCCATTGCTGGACCAGGCTGTCCTGCTGTAGATGATAAAGGAGGATAGATTGTCCATCCACCACCTACTCCAGTTTGACCTGGAGGGCCATCCATAAATATAGACATGATTAATAAAATGAATGAAGTTGGTAGTAACCAAAATGAAATATTATTCATTCTTGGGAATGCCATATCAGGTGCACCAATCATAATTGGTACAAACCAATTTCCAAAACCACCAATCATTGCTGGCATAACCATAAAGAAGATCATGATTAAACCATGACCTGTTACTAAGACATTGTATAAATGATAGTTTCCACCCAAAATTCCATCACCTGGATGCATCAATTCCATTCTCATTAAAACTGAGAATGCAGTTCCGATCACACCTGCAACAATTGCAAATATAAGGTACATTGTACCGATATCTTTGTGATTAGTTGAATACGCCCAACGTTTCCAACCTGTTGGTGTATGATGATCGTCGTGTGATGCAGTTTGTGTATACATATTATTTACTCGCTAGTTTTTTAAATTGATCTTCTTCATTAATTTCTTTTGCAAATTTTAATTTAGCACCAGTAAGCCATTCTTGATATTCTTCTTCAGAAACTACTCTTACTGTAATCGGCATAAAAGCATGTTTAATTCCACAAAGCTCAGAACACTGTCCATAATAAGTTCCAACTTCTTCTGCTTTAAACCATGTTTCATTTATTCTTCCAGGAACTGCATCTCTTTTAACTCCAAAAGATGGTAAAGCCCAAGCGTGTAAAACATCATTTGCAGTAATTAAAACTTTAACTACTTTATTTACTGGAACAACTAGTTCATTATCTACAGCTAATAATCTTGGCTGATTTTCTTTTAAATCTTTATCTTCAATCATGTAAGAGTCGAAAATAATATTTTCATCTGGATACTCATATCCCCAGTACCACTGATAACCGATTGCCTTAACTGTTACATCTGCTTTTGGTATTGAATCTTGTTTATATAAAATTTTAAACGATGGAACTGCCATCACGATTAAAATTAAACATGGAATTAATGTCCATAAAACTTCTACAGCAACATTGTGAGTTCTTTTTGAAGGAACTGGATTTGCTGATGCTCTAAATCTGATACATGCATAGACCATCAAAAATAAAACGAAAACACTTATCGCAATTATGATTGGTAATAATAATTTGTCATGAAAATTAACGATATCTCTCATAGATTCTGATGCTGCTTTTTGAAAACCTAATTGCCAATCCTTTGGCTGGTTAGCGAATGCAAATGCAGGAGTTAAAATTGAAAGAATTGTTATTAAAATTTTTTTCATATTTTTAACCCTATATAGAACGTCTTCAAAAAAATTACACTTTAGTTTTCGCGACAAAATATCAATTTATTGCGTATTTTATGATCGATATAGCTGAAATTACGGCTGTTTCAGATCTCAATATATTCTCATTAATTTTCAACGGTTGAACTCCACTAAATTTTAGAATCTTTGACCTTTCCTCTTCAGAAAAATCTCCTTCTGGACCTATAATTACACATGTAGGTTTATCTGTAACCTTATTTAAATCTATTTTGGTATTTTCAGAATTTAAATCAGTAAAAATTAAATCAACTTTATTGTTATTTAAAAAATCATCTAATGATTTTGGGTCTTCAATATCTGGAACATTAATTCTATTTGATTGTTCTGATGCCTCAATTATTACTTTCTCTAATCGCTCTTTATTAATTTTACGAACAATCGTTCTATCAAATATTATTGGAATAAATTTTGTGACACCTAACTCAGTTGCTTTTTGAATCATAAAGTTAAAGTAATTTGATTTAATTGGAGAAAAAGCAAGCCACAATTCTTTAGAATTTTCTTTTTGTCTTAATTGTTTTGTAACATTAAATTCAACAACACCTTTTGAGATATTTAAAATTTTTGCTTCCCATTCACCACTACTATTAAATAAAGAAAAAATTTCATTTTCTTTAACTCTCATTACTTTGTTTATGTAATGCGATTGAGATTTATCAAGTATATCAGTTAAATTATTAGATAAACTTTTAGAAAAATATAATCTAATGTTACTCATATTATTAAATTAGTTTATGAAAAATATTAAAGCAATAATTTTTGATGCTTACGGCACTTTATTCGATGTAAATTCAGCAGCAGAAAAATGTAAAGACAAAATTGGTGATAAGTGGGAAGCTTTTGCAAATTATTGGAGAACCACACAATTACAATACACATGGCTTAGAAGTTTAATGAAAAGACATAAAGATTTTTGGCAAATCACTGAAGACAGTTTAGATAAATCAATGAGTGTATTTAAAATAGATAATTCAATGAGAGAAGAATTATTAAATCTATATAAAATTCTCTCACCTTTTGAAGAAGTTCCAGAAGTATTAAAATCTTTAAAAGAAAAAAATTTTAAACTAGCTATACTTTCCAATGGGACACCTTCTTTGTTAAACGAATTAGTACAAAGTAATAATTTAAATTTTTTATTTGATGATATTTTTTCAATTGAAGAAGTTGGAGTATTTAAGCCTGACTCTAAAGTTTATGACATGCCAATAAAAAAATATAAAATTGAAAAAAATGAAGTTGCTTTTTTAAGTGCAAATACTTGGGATGTATCTGGAGGAGGAAACTATGGATACAATTCTATATGGGTAAATAGAAATAATAATATCTTTGATAATCTAGATTATATTCCTAAAAATAAGATTACTAACCTTAACGAACTAATTAGTATTATCTAATTCTATTCTCTTCAAAATTTTTATTTAACTTCTGAGAAATAGTTTTAGTATTTTTTTTATTCCAATCAGAAAAAGATTTTAAAATTGGAATAACTGAAAGCCCAAATTCTGTCAGAGAATACTCAACTTTTGGAGGTACTACTCGATGGACTTCTCTATTTATAATTCCATCAATCTCTAATTCTTTTAGTTGTTTTGATAACATTTGTTGTGTGATTGTTTTCAACTCTTTTTTAAGTTTATTAAATCTCACTATTTTATTGTTAAATAAGTAAAATAAAATTCTGATTTTCCATTTTCCACCAAGAAAATAAATTGCTCTTTCTGCTGGGCATTCAATATTGTTTTTCATTATAATCATCTAAACACCTAATTATATTTTTCAAGGTATGATTATACATACTAGTATGAAAATATTGCGTTCTTGCAGAATTTAACCAGATCATTATTTAGATTAAAAAATTAACAAAGGAGATTTATGAGCAAAGGAATAAAAGCAGGAGATCAACCTATTTCTATTGATGTTGAAAAAGGAAAAAATTATTTATGGTGTTCTTGTGGACAAAGTAAAAGCCAACCATTTTGTGATATGTCACATAGGGGAACAGAATTTAAACCAGTTAAATTTGTAGCTGAAGAAAATAAAACTATTTATTTCTGCCATTGTAAACAAACTAACAATCAGCCATTTTGTGATGGTTCACACAATAAATAGATCATGACAAATATTTTAGATTTGGTTGGGAGAATATTTATCTCTTTAGTGTTTTTGTTAAGTGGAATTAATAAAATTGGAAATCATGAAGGAACCATTGGTTGGATGGAATCTTTGGGAATGCCGGGTATTTTTTTAATTCCAGCAATAATTCTTGAGATAGGTGCTCCAATATTAATAATGATTGGATATAAAGTAAAAATTTCTGCTGCTCTCTTAAGTTTATTTTGTATAGTAACTGCAATTATTTTTCACACAGATTTTAGTAATCAAATGCAATTTGTATCATTTATGAAAAATATAGCATTAGCTGGTGGATTTTTATTTTTGGTGATAAATGACACAAAAGAGTTTAGTTTAGAAAGGAAATTATCAAAATAAATGTCAAAAATAGAAGTAAGTAAAATTATAGATCCTATTCCAGCATCGGATGGTGCGGGAGTAAAATTAAAAAGAAGTATTGGTGTTGAACCAAATTACTTTGATCCTTTCTTAATGCTAGACGAATTTGGATCTGAAAATAGCGAAGATTATATTGCTGGTTTTCCTCCTCACCCACATCGAGGAATTGAAACCGTTACTTATATGCTCGCTGGAGATTTTGAACACAAAGATAGCACTGGTGGTGAAGGTAGAATGACTGCAGGCGATGTTCAATGGATGAAAACTGGAAGTGGAATTATTCATTCAGAGATGCCTGCGATGAAAGAAGGAAAACTTCATGGCTTTCAATTATGGATTAACATGCCTGCTAGATTAAAAATGAGTAAGCCTGAATACATTTACATAGATGCAGATAAAATGAGTGTTCATAAAGATGACGAGAAACAAGTAAAAGTTATTGCTGGTAAATTTGAAAACGCTGAAGGACCTGTAAAAGGTCATAATGTGGAACCAGTTTATTTTGATGTAGAATTAAACAAAGATAAAGAATTTAAATTTAATATTCCATCAACTCACAATACATTTATTTATCTAATAAATGGTGAAATAGAAATTGGTAGCGAGAAACATGATGATGTTAAGGATAGTACTTTAATATTATTAACAAAAGGTGAAGAACTTAAAGTAAAAGCAAAAACAAATGCTAAATTTCTCGTGATATCTGGAAAACCAATAAATGAGGAAATTGCAAGAGGCGGGCCTTTTGTAATGAACACTAAAGCAGAAATCTTGCAAGCAGTTCAAGATTATCATAATGGTACATTTGTAAAATAAATTATGAATTCAGTTATAATATCAAAAGCAGGTGGACCAGAAGTATTAGAATACAAAGATCTTAAGCTTGAGGAACCAAAAGCTGATGAAGTAACAATTAAAAACCATGCTATTGGTTTAAATTATATTGATACTTATCACCGATCAGGACTTTATCCATTAACTCTTCCCTCTCCAATTGGTTTAGAGGGAGCTGGAGAAATTACTAAAGTTGGTTCAAATGTAAAAGATTTTAAAGTTGGAGATAAAGTTGCATACTGTGCGGCTCCACTTGGTGCTTATTCAACTCACAGAAACTATCCAACGAAAAACTTAGTAAAAGTTCCTGATAGTGTTGATTTGGAAACTGCAGCAACTTTAATGACAAAAGGAATAACTACTTTTTATCTTTTACACAAAACTTATCCTGTAAAATCTGGAGAAGATATTTTATTCCATGCAGCAGCTGGTGGTGTTGGTCAAATTTTTGGACAATGGGCTAAAAGTTTAGGATGCAATGTTATTGGTACTGTCGGTTCAGATGAAAAAATAGAAAATGCAAAACAAAATGGCTACGATCATGTGATTAATTATAACAAAGATAATTTTGCTGAAAAAGTAAAAGAGATTACTGAAGGAAAAGGATTGTCTGTTGTTTATGATGGAGTGGGAAAAAATACTTTTGATGGTTCAATTGAATGTTTAAAATTAAGAGGAATGTTGGTTTCTTTTGGTAATGCATCTGGGCCTCTAGATCCAGTTAATGTTGCAAAATCAATTCAGCCAAAAGGACTTTATTTAACAAGACCGAGCATTATGCAGTACACAACAACAAAAGAAGAGCTGGACGAAGCTGCTAAAAAAGTTTTTGAAATGGCTTCAAGTGGAAAAGTAAAAATAAAAATTTCAAAAAAATATTCTCTAAAAGATATTGCACAAGCACACAAAGATTTAGAGTCTAGAGTTCTTACTGGACCAGCAATAATACTTCCCTAGTTTACATCTACATCCATATCAGACATATGGAGTTTTAGTGCATTTGTTGAAATTTGAATTTCCCTTATAAAAAAAATAATCGATATAATCATGGATAAACAACATGAGCCAAAAATTACTCTCGCAGCAAAGACCTCATCTAGGTAAAGTGCAAATACTGTAAGCATATTAAATAGGAAGCCAAATGAGGCAAATAAAATTGTCCATCTAAGAAGTGTTATCCTTCCACTTAAATTGATAAACTGCTTCTTCCATTCAGGTGGAATATGCTTTTCATAAACATGCTCATCATGAAGTTGACGAATTAAGATACTTAAAGAATGAAATCTGTTGCTATAGACACTCATAAGTAATGGAATAGCTGGAAACATTAGAGCAGTAACTGTGTAATCTATGTTCATACGAATCAATTTGATTATGAAACTACCCTTTGTTATTTACAAGTAAAATATTATGAACCAAATTAAACTTTTCATTGAATTAACAAGACTAAAAAAACCTATCGGCTACATGCTTTTATTTTGGCCTTGTGCATGGGGTCTAACTTTAGCTTATGATTTTTCATCAAGTTGGGATAATTATTTTTTTTATTTAATTTTATTTTTTCTTGGTTCAGTTCTAATGCGTTCAGCTGGCTGCATTGTGAATGATATCTTGGACAGAAAATTTGATGCTAAAGTTTTTAGAACTAAGGATCGACCTATAGCCTCAGGAAAAATTTCAGTTAAACTTGCGATCTTTTATTCAACAACACTTTGCTTATTAGCTTTTTTAGTTTTAATTAATTTTAACTTATTCACTATAATTCTTGCTTTAGGTTCGATGCCACTTGCTTTTACCTATCCTTTAATGAAAAGATTTACTTATTGGCCTCAATTATTTTTAGGCATCACTTTTAATTATGGTCTAATACTTGGATGGACAGCAATTAAAGGACAAATTGATATAATTCCTGTTCTATTTTATTTGGGAGCCATATTTTGGACATTAGGCTATGACACGATTTATGGGTTTCAAGATATTAAAGATGATGAAATTATAGGATTAAAATCAACATCTATAAAATTTAAAGGAAATGCAAAAAAATTTCTATTTTTATGTTATTTAATTTTAATAGTTTTTTTTCTATTAGGAGGTTTTTTTATGAATTTTCATAATGTTTATTATATTTTGATGATTCTCCCCTTAGTTCATTTATTTTTATATCAAATGAAAGTATTTAATCTTAAAGATCCATCGAGTTGTTTTAAAGCTTTTAAAAGTAATAATTTTTTTGGTCTAATAATTTTAATTAATATTTTAATTTCTCAGAACTTTTAGATGAATAAATCAGAAATATACAAAAGACTTTATAACGATTATTCAAAAAGCTACTTAAATAAAATATTTTTGTCTGCATTTTTATCAATATTGGTGGCTGGGAGCACTTCATCTATCGCTTGGCTTTTAGATCCTGCAATAAAAAAACTTTTTATAGATAAAGATCAATCCTTAATATTTTTTATTCCTTTAATGATTGTAGTTGCGTTCGCAACAAAAGGTCTCTCTCTATATTTTGCAAAAGCTACAATGATTGGTGTTGGTGAGTCTATTAAAAAAAAATTACAATTTGATATGGTTAAAAATTTGGTTGGAACAGATACGCAAATTATTGATAAAAAACATTCAGGTAAATTTATTTCAAACCTTACGTATGATGTTACTCATATTACTAATTTATTAAGTAATGCAGTATTAACTTTATTTAAAGATACCTTAACTCTTATTTGTTTGTTGGGAGTAATGTTTTTTCAAAATTGGAAGTTAGCGCTAATTTCTATAATTATGATACCTCTTGCAAGTATTGCAGCTAAAACTTTAGGGAAGAGAATCAGTAAAGTTACTACAGAAGCTCAACAAAAATCTGGATTTTTAACTACATACTTGGTTGAACTTTTTAAAAATCATAAATTAATTAAAATTTTTCAAAAGGAAAGTTATGAAAAAAAACGAGCAGACAAATTTTTATCAGATTTGAGAGATAAAAACCAAAAGATACAGACAGTCTTTGTTAGAATGTCTCCAATAATGGAAACTTTTACAGGTATAATGATTGCAATATTAATTTTTTATTCAAGTTTATTGATTTCAAAAGAGGAACTTGAGATAAACAATTTTTTTTCATTTTTAGCCGCGATGATGCTGGCGTACCAGCCTGTACGTGCTTTATCAACCATAAGCTTAGTTGCAAATCAAGGTATATCAGCTGCATCACGTATATTGCCAATTATAGATCAACAAAATCAAATTAAAGATAAAATAAACGCAAAATCTCTTGAAATAAATAAATCTAATATCAAATTTAAAGACATAAATTTTTCATATGACACTAAAGAGGCACAAACTTTAAACTCAATTAATCTTGAGTTTGAGGGAGGAAAAATGACATCTTTAGTAGGTCATAGTGGATCTGGGAAATCCACAATAATGAATTTAATTCCAAGATTTTATGATGCTCAATCTGGAAACATTACAATAGATGAGCAATCTATATATGACGTTAGTCTTAAATCGCTGAGAAACGAGATATCCCTGGTAAGCCAAGAGACGACTCTTTTTGATGATACCATATTTAATAACATCAAATATGGTAATGATAATGCTACAGATGAGGAGGTTTATGAAGTTTCAAAGTTAGCATTTTGTGATGAATTTATAAAAAACTTACCTCAAAAGTATCAAACGTTAATAGGTGAAAATGGATTAAGATTATCAGGAGGTGAAAAGCAAAGACTATCAATAGCAAGAGCAATGATGAAAAAAAGTTCAATTATTTTACTAGATGAGGCAACCTCATCTTTGGATACTGAAACTGAAATTAAAATTCAAGAAGCACTAAAAATTTTAACTAAAGATAAAACTACAATAGTAATAGCTCATAGACTCTCAACAGTATTAAATTCAAATAACATATATTTAATTGATTCTGGAAACATCATTCATAATGGCAAACATGAAGAACTATTGAATAAATCCAAATTGTATAAAAGTTTTTATGAAAAACAAATACAAAAATAATAATGTTTTTTTTATATCAAATATTTTTTACAATTATTTTATTTATTTCACCTTTTGTAATTGTTTATAGAATTTTAAAAAATAAAGAAGACAAAGTAAGATTTATAGAAAAATTTAGTATCCCCTCCAAAAAAAGATTAAATGGAAAACTTATTTGGTTCCATGGCGCAAGTGTTGGGGAAATTCTAAGTGTAATACCGTTGATAAAGTATTATGAAAAAAATAAAAATATTGGTCAAATTTTAATTACTTCAAGCACATTAAGCTCATCAAACGTAATTAAAAAATTCAAATTTAAAAAAACTATACATCAATTTTATCCAATTGATTATTTTCCTATTACGAATAAATTTTTAAATTTTTGGAAACCTGATTTAGGTATATTTATCGACTCTGAGATTTGGCCCTGCATGTTTAAAAACATGTATTCAAAAAAAATTCCATTACTCTTGCTAAATGCACGAATAACAAAAAAAACATTCAATAAGTGGATGAAAATACAAAGTATAAGTAAATCTATTTTTGAATATATAAAAGTTGCATATCCTCAAAATCTTGAAACAAAATCATATCTAAGAAAATTATCTAATTGTAAAATAAAACATATTGGTAATTTAAAATTTTCTGAAAATTACGATAGTGATTTAGAAAAAATTAATATTAAATTAAAATCTTATCTAATAGAAAAAAAAATTTGGGTAGCATCAAGCACTCATAAATTTGAGGAAATATTCTGCGCTAAAGCTCATTTAGAATTAAAAAAAAAATATAGAAATATATTAACTGTAATTATTCCAAGACATATACATAGAGCTGATAAGATAAAATTAGAATTAGAAAATTTAGGACTAAAAGTTTTTGTTCACAGTTCAAAATTAAGCAAACCTCAAAATTTAGATATTTATTTAGTAGATACTTTTGGTGAAACAAAAAAATTTCATAAAATCAGTTCAACTGTTTTCCTAGGTGGATCAATCATAAAAAGAGGTGGTCAAAATCCACTTGAAGCCGCACGATTTGGAGCAAAAATTCTTCATGGTCCTAATACTGACAACTTTAGAGATGTATATAAATTGCTAAATTCTCTTGGTATATCAAAAAGAATTTATTCATCGAAGAAACTTGCTTCTTCAGTATCATTTGTAAAGAATAAAAAAGGTGTAAAACAAATAACAAATATTGGAGAAAAAATTTTAAAAAAAACTATAAAAGAACTAAACAATCATATCTTTAATGACTATAAGAAAACCTAATTTTTGGAACTTAAAAGAACCAAATATCTTAGCTTATCTTTTGTTGCCAATAGCAAAAATTATTCAATTATTTAATTTTTTAAAAAAATATTCTCGACCAAAAAAATTTAAAATTAAAACTATTTGTGTTGGAAATATATATGTTGGCGGAACAGGAAAAACATCTTTAAGCATAGAATTAAATAAAATTTTTAATAATAAAAATATTAAATCTTGTTATGTTAAAAAATTTTATAAAAATCAAATTGATGAACAAACAATTTTGAAAAATAATGGAAAACTTTTTTTGTCTAATGAAAGAACTACAGCTATTAAACTAGCGGAGGAGGAAGGTTATGAGGTTGCAATTCTTGATGATGGTCTTCAAGATAGAAGTATAGAATATTTTTCAGAAATAGTTTGTTTCAATAGTATCAATTGGATTGGAAATGGTTTGACAATTCCAGCAGGACCTCTGCGAGAAAATATTAGTAATTTAAAAAGATACAAAAATATATTTATCAATGGAAACCTAGAAAATATAGATGAAATTAAAGCAGAGATTAAAAAAATTAATCCTCAAACAAATATTCATTTAGGAAAATATAACCCCTTAAATTTAAATGAATTCAACCTTAGTGATAAATATATAGTCTTTTCAGGAATAGGAAACCATTCAACATTTATATCAATGCTTAATTTAAATGGACTAAAAATAATAAAAGACTTTGAATATCCTGATCATTATCAGTATGAAAAAAAAGATATTGATAAAATTCTATTTCAAGCTGAAAATTTAAATTGCAAAGTAATTACAACAGAGAAAGATTATGTAAAATTGGATAAAATTTATTTAAATAAGATTAGATTTTTAAAATCTGAATTAAAAATTATAGATGAAGATAAATTCATGAGGTCTATTGGCTATTAATGAAAAATATAAAATATCTTTTCCAATTCTTTTTAATAATATTTCTCTTTATAATATTTAAAATTTTAGGTGCAAATTTGTCTTCAAAATTTAGTGGTAAAATTTTTGAAAAAATAGGGCCATTTTTTAGATCCAAAAAAGTTATAAATTCAAATATTAAAAAAGCTTTTCCAGATATTAATTTAGAAAAATTAGAAAATATTAAATCACAAATGTGGAATAATTTTGGAAGAATTTTTGCAGAATATATGTTTATAAAAAGCTTTAGATCTGGAAATTTAAACTCTCAGATTTCAATAGAAGGAAAAGAAATACTTGAAGAAATAAAAAAAAACAATCAACAAGTAATTTTTATTTCAGGACATCTAAGTAATTTTGAACTTATGGCAATGTGTTTGGAGAAAAGTGGTATACATCTTGCGGCTATCTATCGTCCATTGAATAATATTTATTTAAACAAAATAATGGAAAGAATTAGAAAAAAATACATTTGCAATAAACAAATAAAAAAAGGAATTGGTGGACTTAAAAACTTAATTCAACTTAAAAGAAAAAACTATTCTACAGCTTTAATGATTGACCAAAGAGTTTCGGAGGGAATACTATCAAATTTTTTTAATGAAAAAGCTTTAACTACAACTATTCCTGCACAATTGATTAAAAAATTTAATATACTAGTGGTTCCAGTGTACATAGAGAGAATTAAAGATATAAGTTTTAAGATAACTATTAACAAACCTTTGATGTTTCCATTAGATTACTCTACACAAAAAATTACAGATGAGTTAAATAAAATTCTTGAAGATATGATTATAAAGAATCCTGGGCAGTGGATATGGTCACACAATCGATGGAAATAAAATTTATTTTTCTACTCTTCATCTCTTTTTTTGTGTGCTTCTATGTATGAATAATAAGCTTCCTGTTTGTCTACATTCCAATATGTTAGATTTTCTAACATAATTTTTTTTCCTGAAATAGCACATAAAACATGATCACCAGTCTCCAAGACATTAAAGTTATTAGGCAGATATTTTAATTTAGCTAATTTATTTTTCATTTCTAAGATATATAAATAGTTATATGAAAATTGCAATTTTAGGTAGTGGAGGAAGAGAGCATGCTTTAACATTTTCAATATCTAAATCAAACATAATTGAAAAAATTTACTGTATACCAGGTAACGCTGGTACATCTTCACTAGCTGAAAATATTTCTATTGATATAAATAATTTTGAAAAGGTATATGATTTTTTAAAAAAAAATAATATTGATTTTGTTGTTGTCGGTCCTGAGGAACCACTTGTAAATGGTATTGTGGATTATTTGGAAAAGTTAAATATAAAAGTTTTTGGACCAAATAAACTTGCCTCGCAATTAGAAGGTTCAAAAATTTTCACAAAAAATCTGTGCAAAAAATACAACATACCAACAGCAGAATTTGGTGTTTTTAAAAATGCGAAAGAATCTTATAATTATATTGATAATGCAAAGCACCCATTAGTAATCAAAGCAGACAATTTAGCAGCTGGAAAAGGTGTTTATATTTGCAGAAAAAAAAAGGAATCATATTTAGCGGTAAAAGAGATATTTGAAGGTAAATTCGGAACTGCAAAAAATATTCTGTTTGAAGAATTTTTAGAAGGTGAAGAAATGAGCTATTTCATAGTTAGTGACGGAAAAACTTTCAAATATTTTGGATCAGCTCAAGATCATAAAAGAGTTGGGGAAGGAGACAAAGGTAAAAATACTGGAGGCATGGGTGCATACTCACCCTCAAGATTATTTAATAAAGAGTTAGAGCAAAAAATTTTAGAAAAAATAATAAAACCAACATTAAAAGGTATAAATGATTTAGGAACAAAATATAAAGGTTTTCTATATGCTGGATTGATGATTGTTAAAGATGAACCATTTTTAATTGAATACAATGTAAGGATGGGTGACCCTGAATGCCAAACAATTCTGCCAACTTTAGACACTGATATCATTAAAATTTTTCAATCATGTATTAATGAAAAACTTGATGAAATAGAAATAAAATGGATAAATAGAAAAAGTCTGTGTGTCGTATTATGCTCAAATGGTTATCCAGACAAATATGAAAAAAATATAATTATAGATAATTTTGAGAAGTTAAATCTAGATGAAAATAATTATTTATTTCATGCGGGAACAGAAATAAAGCACAATAAGATTTATGCTGTTGGAGGTAGAGTATTAAATTTCATATCACTTTCAAACACATACAGTGAAGCCAAAAAAAATATCCACGAAAACTTAGAAAAATTGAACTGGGAAAAAGGTTTTTTTAGAAAAGATATTGGATACAAAGTCATTAATAAATGAGAATTATTGGTGGTAATTTTAAAGGTAGAAAAATCCTTGAACCTAAAGATAAAGAAACAAGACCTTTAAAAGATTTAACAAAAGAATCTATTTTTAATATTATTAATCATTCAAATAAATTTTCTATAGAGCTTGAAAAATCTTATGTCTTAGATTTATTTTCTGGAACAGGGTCTTTTGGTTTAGAATGTTTATCAAGAGAAGCAAAACACGTATGTTTTGTTGAAAATTATATAGGAATATTACCAATATTAAAAAATAATTTATCCAATTTAAAAACAGTCAAAAATTATTCAATTATTGAGAAAAATATTTTAATTGATATTGATTTTTTAGAAAAAAAGAAAAAGTTTGATATTATTTTTTTAGATCCTCCGTACAAAGAAAAAAAAATTCATACTATTTTAAATAATCTTCATAAATTCAAAACTCTCAAACCAGATGGAATAATAATTATCCATAGACATAAAAAAGAAGAGGATAATTTTCCAGACAAATTTAAAATTATTGAAGAAAAAAAATATGGAATTTCTAAGATAATATTTGGAAAATTTATTTAGATTAAAATTTTTTTTGTTTCTGTTTTAATTAACTCTACAGCTGGTTGATCAAAAGGATTAATTTTAAGAGCTCTTCCCAATAAGATTGTCTCTAAAATAAAGAAAGTAAATAATTCACCTAGGGTATTTTCATCTCTTTTAATAATCTCAAAACTCCTGAAAGGTATTTTCTTATTTTTAAAAACATTCTCTGTAGCTTGTTTTTGAGCATAAATAATATGATCAATATCTTTATTTTTTAAATAACTTTGCATTTGTAAAATTTGACTATTATTTATTTTTAGAGAATTTTTTTCTTTGACATAAAAAAATGTAAAAAAATTATTCTTAAAACCATCTAAATATAATTGCATAACACTATGATTATCTTTAGGCATATTTGAAACAATAGGAAGAATACCAAGACCTTTTTTACCCAAACTTTCAGCTACTAATTGTTGATACCAATTAAATAAATTAGAAGATTTTTCATCATAATTAATGATTATCGAATTAAATTTTTTTCTTTTTGTAAAGTATAGAATTTGATCAACATTATTAACTAAAGAATTTAAATAATTTTTATTTTTGATTAAATTGTTTAATTGTTTAAATCTACGTGAGTCTAAATCCATCAATTCTGCTGGTAACATTCCTACTTCTGATAAAACAGAATATCTTCCACCTATGAAATTGTTATGATGAATTATCTCTGATTTAAATTTTTCAGCTAAAGTATGAAGATAATTTTTTTTATTTTCAGTAATAAAAATGTTTTTATTTTTTTTTTTAACAAAAATATTCGTATTAACAATTGTTTCAGTGGTATTGCCAGATTTAGATATTATCAAATTTAGATATCTTTTTTTTTTGTTTTTTTTAGTAAGTGATTTTAAATTATCTAAAAATTCGAATTTTTTTTTTATTTTATGCTCTAGAAAATCATAAATTGCTTGGGTTCCTAATGAGGATCCTCCCATGCCTATAACTCTATAATTACTGAAAGTTTTGAATTTAGATATTGTATTTTTATTAAAATTATTTTTATATTCTTTTTTTAATGATTTAATTACGAAATTCTCCTCATTAAGAAGATTTATTAATTTTTTCTTTAAATTTTTATTTAATTTCTTTTTTCCAAAGGGCTTTAATTTAATATTTTTTGTGAGCATTATTTATTTTTGATTTTGCTCAAAATAGACCCTTCTAGATCACCAGATGTTTCTTCTTTAGCTACATCATCTTTATTTTCTGTAATTAAATTTTTAATCTTATTTTCTTGTTTCTCTTGCGTATTGTTATTTTGATCGGGTATTGGTAGTTCATTAAATTCTGGAGGCATCACTAATGGTGACTTTTTTTCAACTAAAAATTCATCACTACTGTTCTTTTTTGGGTTTTGAAATCCTTTTTTGACTGTGTTGCACCCAGTTAAAATAGCAAAAGTTATTATAAGGATAATAGATAAATTAATTTTTTTAGTCATTTGACTTATTAGATTTTTTAAAAATTTCAATTAATATGATCATTATAACTCCAATTGTTATAAATATATCTGATACATTAAAAATAAACCAATGAAAATTTCCTACGTGAAAGTCTATAAAATCTGGTACAGCTTTATAAATCAATCTATCAAAAAAATTTCCTAAAGCACCCCCCAATACTAATAATAGTGCATATTTCTCTAGTAGATCACTTTTCCTTATCATTAAAATAATGAAAATAATTACTATAAATATTAGAAAAGTTAAAAAATTATATAAATAATCTTCCTTAAATGAAAATAGTCCAAAAGCTATTCCACCATTCCAAATAAGATGAATATTTAAAAATTTTGATGCATATATTTCAGAATTAAAATTAAGTTTATCCAGATGAATTACAAACAGTTTTGATATTCTGTCTAAAAAAAAAATAATTAAAATAACAATTGTTTCCAAATAATAATTTTTAAATATTTTATTTAAAAGCATTAAGAATTTTGTGGACAATTAGATCTGGTACATCCTTTTTCATTTATTTTCCAACACATCGAACATTTTGTTCCTTTTGCTTTTTCTGTAAGAACATTTGCGTCAATGTTATTTTCATAATTAACTTCAGCTTTAGAAGTTATACAAAGTTCTGAAAAATCAATATCTTTTGTTATACTTTCTAAATTTTGATCTAAATGAATTTTAATCTCAGCTTCTAAACTTGATCCTATAACTTTAGCTGCTCTTTTTTCCTCTATACTTACATTACATAAATTTCTAATTTTAATTAGCTCAATCCATTTCTGATTTAATTTTTCATTATAAAAATTTTTTGGAAAAGTTAAAAAGTTTTCTAAATGAATACTTTTTTGGTTTTTAAATAATAATTGATAAATTTCTTCAGTTGTGAAAGACAATATTGGTGCAAACCATCTAAGTAAAGAGTTTAAAATTATATTCAACAATAAGATAGTTGATTTTCGCTTAGGGTTATCTAAAGAGTCGCAGTATAAAGTGTCTTTTCTTATGTCAAAATAAAAAGCTGACAAATCTACAGTGCAAAAATTTAATAATTCTTTATACAAATTATGAAAATCATAATTCTCAAAATATTTTTTGAAATTATTATTTAAAGAATACAATTTGTGTAGCATGTACTGCTCTAAATCAGGTAAATTATTTAAATCTACTTTTTCAAGATCAATTATTTCAAAATTATCATTAAGATTTCCTAATAAATATCTAAATGTATTTCTAATCTTCCTGTAGGAATCTGCGTGTTGATCTAAAATTGAATAATCGATTCTTAAATCTTCTGAATAATTTGATGATGCTACCCAAATTCTTAAAATATCTGCTCCGTATTTTTTTAAAATATCTTCTGGAGCAATCACATTTCCTAATGATTTAGACATTTTTAGACCTTTTCCATCTACAACGAAACCGTGAGATAAAATTGAATCAAAAGGAGCTCTACCTCTAGTTCCACATGACTCTAATAATGACGAATGAAACCACCCTCTATGTTGATCTGAACCTTCTAAATACATTGACGCTGGCCACTTGAGATCATTTCTTTTCTCCAATACAAATGAATGAGTTGAGCCGCTATCAAACCAAACTTCTACAATATCACTTAATTTATCATAATCTTTGGCCTTGTACTTATCACCTAAAAATCTTTGCGGATCGTCTGAAAACCAACAATCAGATCCCTCTTTTTCATAAATTGATGCAATATTTTCATTAACTTCATCATCAATTAAAATTTCTTTGTTTTTTTTATTTACAAAAATAGGTAAAGGAACGCCCCATACTCTTTGTCTAGAAACACACCAGTCGGGCCTGGTTTCAATCATAGATTTTAATCTTTCTTTTCCCTTGCTTGGATAAAATATTGTATCATCAATGGCTTTTAAAGCTTTATCTCTTAATTTATGACTTTCCATAGAAATAAACCACTGAGGTGTTGCTCTATGGACCAATGGTGCTTTTGATCTCCAAGAATGAGGATAAGAATGAACTAGTTCACCATTTGATAATAAATTTTTTTGATCTTTAAGTTTTTCAATTACTATTGGGTTAGCTTTAAAAATATGAATACCTTCAAATAACTTTACATTATTTGTATATTTCCCATCACCATCAACTGTCTCTACTGCTTTTATTCCATTATTTAAACATAAATTAAAATCATCTGGCCCATGACTTGGCGCACAATGAACTATTCCTGTTCCCTGCTCTGTCGTCACAAATCTTGCTTCTAACATTGGGATTTCAGTCTCATAACCTAAGTTTAAAAAGGGATGATTGCAAATAGTATCTTTAAAGTCTTTTCCCTTAAACTTTATAATCTCATTATAATTTTTAATTCCACATTCTTTTATGACTGACTCAAGTAAAGCTTGTGCAACAACTATTTTTCTGTTTTGAAAATCTCCCTTATCATTAACTTGCAATAAAACATAATCTAATGCTTCATTATAAGCTAATGCTTTATTAGCAGGAATTGTCCATGGTGTAGTTGTCCAAATTATAATTTCACTTTTTTCTAATTCTTTAATTTTAGACGACCTAACTGAAAACGATGTATATATAGTATCTGACTTGTGATCTTGGTATTCTACTTCTGCATCAGCTAAAGCAGTTTTTTCAACAGTTGACCATAAAACTGGTTTATATCCTCTGTATAAACTTCCTTCTTTAAGAAATTTTCCAAGTTCTCTTACTATTTGAGCCTCTGCATCAAAACTCATTGTAGAATAATAATTTTCCCAATCACCAACTACACCTAATCTTTTGAATTGGCCTTTGTGAATTTCGATCCATTTTTCAGCAAAAGATCTACATTCTTTTCTAAACTCAACTATAGGGACATCATTTTTATTTTTCTTATTTTTTTTATATTCCTCTTCTATTTTCCATTCGATCGGCAAACCATGACAATCCCATCCAGGTACATAAATTGAGTCTTTACCATCCATTTGATGAAATTTTACAATTATGTCTTTTAAAATTTTATTTAATGCTGTCCCCATATGAATATTGCCGTTTGCATATGGAGGGCCATCATGTAAGACAAATTTTTCTTTACCTTTACTTGACTTTCTTAATTCATCATAAAGTTTTATTTGTTGCCAATAATTTAGAATTTCTGGTTCTCTAGTTGGCAGGTTCGCCTTCATTGAGAAAGCTGTTTTAGGTAGATTTATATCAGATTTGCTCATTTAGTTTTTCTTGCAATATTTAAATCAGATTTAATTTGTTTTCTGAGTTGATCAACATTCTTAAATTTTTTTTCTTTTCTAATAAACTTTAAAAACTTCACTGATAAAAGCTTATTATAAAGATTTCCAGAAAAATTAAACAAATGCACTTCTAATAAGATTTTTTTTTGGTTAAATGTGGGTCTATAGCCAAGATTTGCTATGCCGCTCAATTTTTTTAGATTTTTTTTTCTTATTACTCTTACAGCATAAACTCCTGGCTTTGCTAAGACATAATCCTTAATATCTATGTTGCATGTTGGAAAACCAATTTTTTTTCCAACTTGTCTACCCTTTTGAACTATTCCATCAATTGTCCATTCTCTTCCTAAAAATTTGTTAGCTCGATTTAAATTACCTTTTTCTAGTAAGTTTCTTATTATTGTTGAAGATACTATTTTTTTACTTTTTAAAAGTGGTTTAGGTTTAATTACTTTATAATTAAAATTTTTTTCGTTTTGTATAAGTAATTTAACATCACCTTCTCTTTTATTTCCAAATCTAAAATTATTACTTACAAATATAAATTTACAATTAAGTTTTTTATATAGAATTTCTTTTATAAATTTAATTGATTTTATTTTAGAAAAATTTCTATCAAATTTTTTTGTAATTATAAAATCTACTTTTAATTTTTTTAGTAATTCTATTTTTTGATGTACAGAAGAAACTTTAAAATTCTTCAATGAATTGTTAAAATACATCTTGGGCATTGGATCAAAATTAATAACTCCTATTTTTGAATTAAATTTTTTTTTGTAAGATAAAGCTAACTTAAATAATTTTTGATGTCCTAAATGAAGACCATCAAAATTTCCAATTAATATAATTGAATTTTTATGGTGATTATTAATATTGAAATTTTTATATAACTTTACCATTTTAATTCTGTTTGAGTAAAATTAACGATAGCTTCATACTCCTTTGAAACTTCAGTAACTCCTTTATTTTGTATCTCTTCTTTGTGAATTCCATTGCAAACCAACAAGGAATGGTAATTTAATAAGTTAGCACCTTTTATGTCTGTATTTAAATTATCACCAATTGCTAAAACTTTCTTACCAACATTGTCTATAGACTGATTGTATACCTCTGCATGAGGTTTGCCAAAATAAATTACTTCTCCACCCATTTTTTCAAAAACCATAGCAACTGAGCCTGCACACAACTCTCTTATATTTCCTCTATCAACAATTAAATCAGGATTTGTACAAATCATTTTTTTTGTTGTGTGTTTTTCTAGTAGATTTTTGTAATAAGTTAAATCATCTTCATGGTCATCGAATAAACCTGTACAAAGTAAATATTCACTCTCATTTAGTTCAGTTGATTTATTATTTTTAAATTCATTGAACAAATCAAAATCTCTAGGGGGACCTATATGAAAAAAATTCTTTGATTTAAAAGATGTTTTTAAAAAATTTAATGCTGCCTCTCCTGACGTAAAAACATGCTCTCTCAAATCTTCACTCATACCCATTTTTTCTAAAAATTTATTTACCGTAGTATTAGGTCTCGGAGCATTTGTTAAAAGAACAAAACTTTTATTTTTTTTCTTTAGCTCATTTAGAGTTACTATTGCTGAGTTATGTAATTTTATACCATTATGAATGACCCCCCATAAATCTATGTAAAATAGGTCATAATTATCAGCAATTGACTGAAGGCCGTCTAGGTCTAAATTTTTAGTCATTATTTTACCTATAAACCATAATATTTAGATTTTCCTAGCATAATTACTCTGAAAAGATTCTCTAATCTTGAAATAGGCTACGAAATATCTATATGAGGCTCATATTTATATAGAATTATAAAGGAGATTTATGAAGTTTAAACCGTTACATGACAGAGTATTAATCGAAGTTTTAGACAGTAGTGAAAAAACTGCTGGTGGAATAATTATACCAGATACAGCTCAAGAAAAACCTCAAGAAGGAAAAGTTGTGGCTGTTGGTGGTGGAGCTAAAACAGAAGATGGAAAAACAATTCCAATGGATGTTAAAGTTGGAGATAAAGTTTTATTTGGCAAATGGTCAGGAACTGAAGTCAAAATAGATGGCAAAGAATATAGCATAATGAAAGAGTCTGACATTATGGGTATTTCAAGTAAGTAATTTAATTTAAAGGAGAAAACAAAATGGCAAAAGTTGTAAAATTTGATGCTGAAGCAAGAGCAGCTATGATTAGAGGAGTAAATATTTTAGCTGATACTGTTAAGGTAACTTTGGGTCCTAAAGGAAGAAACGTAGTAATGGATAAATCTTATGGTGCACCTAGAATTACTAAAGATGGTGTTTCTGTTGCTAAAGAAATCGATCTTGAAGATAAATTTGAAAACATGGGTGCGCAGATGGTTAAAGAAGTTGCTAGCAAAACAAATGATGAAGCTGGTGATGGTACAACTACTGCAACTATTCTTGCACAAGCAATTGTTAGAGAAGGTGTAAAATATGTAACTGCTGGCATGAATCCTATGGATGTTAAGAGAGGAATTGATGCAGCGGTTGAAGTTGTAAAAGAAAACTTAGTAGCATCAGCTAAAAAAGTAAAAGACAGTGATGAAATTGCACAAGTTGGAACTATTTCTGCAAATGGTGATAAAGAAATTGGAACAATGATTGCAAAAGCAATGCAAAAAGTTGGAAACGAAGGTGTTATCACAGTTGAAGAAAATAAAGGAATTGAAACTGAATTAGACGTTGTTGAAGGTATGCAATTCGATAGAGGTTATTTATCACCTTACTTTATTACTAATAGTGATAAAATGACTACTGAGTTAGATAATCCTTTCATTCTTTTACATGAAAAAAAATTAACAAACCTACAACCAATGGTTCCTCTATTAGAAGCTGTTGTTCAAGCAGGTAGACCATTAATGATTATTTCTGAAGATGTTGAAGGAGAAGCTTTAGCAACTTTAGTTGTAAATAAACTTAGAGGTGGTTTAAAAGTAGTTGCTGTAAAAGCACCTGGTTTTGGTGACAGAAGAAAAGCAATGCTTGAGGACATTGCTATTTTAACTGGAGGTCAGGTTATTTCTGAAGATTTAGGAATTAAACTTGAGAATGTTAAACTTGATGACCTAGGTTCATGTAAGAAAGTTAAAGTTGATAAAGATAACAGTACTATTGTTAATGGAAGTGGTAAAAAATCTGATATCGAAGGAAGATGTGCTTCAATTAAACAACAAATTGATGAAACAACTTCTGACTATGACAAAGAAAAACTTCAAGAAAGACTTGCAAAACTAGCTGGCGGAGTTGCTGTAATCAAAGTTGGTGGTGCAACTGAAGTTGAAGTTAAAGAAAGAAAAGATAGAGTTGAAGATGCTTTGAACGCAACAAGAGCCGCAGTTGAAGAAGGTATTGTAACTGGTGGTGGTTGTGCATTACTTTACGCTGCTCAAGACCTTAATAAGGTTAAAGCAAAAGGCGATGATCAAAAAGCTGGCGTAGAGCTTGTTAGAAAAGCACTTGAAGCTCCAATCAGACAAATTACTAAAAATGCTGGTGTAGATGGTTCGGTAGTTGTTGGTAAATTGTTAGAGCAAAATAAAAAAACACATGGATATGATGCACAAAGCGAGGAATATTGCGATATGTTTGCTAAAGGTATTATAGACCCTGTTAAAGTTGTAAGAACTGCTCTACAAGATGCTGCTTCAATATCTGGATTATTGGTAACTACAGAAGCGATGATTGCTGACAAACCTGAGGAAAAAGATGCTGCTGGTGGTGGAATGCCTGGTGGTATGCCTGGTGGTATGGGTGGCATGGGTGGAATGGGTGGAATGGGAATGTAATCCCACTACTCTAAAACTAAAATTTAAAAGGCCATCACATGATGGCCTTTTTTTTAATTAAATATTAATTATGTCAAAAAGATACAGCGGAAAGTCATTTAAGGATTCAAGTGTAAAAAAAAAACCCAAATTAAGTTTTAAAGAAAAAAGGAAACTTAAGAAAGATAAACAAAAAAAGCCTAATTAATCACAAGTTATTTAAATTAATCAAGCCAGTCATGAGTTTTTTTAAGTTTTAATATCAAATTAAATATGTATAAGAGCCACAATTTATGAACAACAATATAAGAAACATCACAATCATAGCCCATGTCGACCATGGCAAAACTACTTTGATTGATAATTTAATGAAGCAAAGTGGATCATTTAGAGAAAATGAAGTTGTTGATGAAAGATTAATGGACTCTGGAGAACTAGAAAAAGAAAGAGGAATTACAATTCTTGCAAAACCTGCATCTATTAACTGGAATGATTCAAGAATAAATATTATTGATACACCTGGCCACAGAGATTTTGCAGCAGAAGTTGAAAGAGTTTTGAGTATGGCTGATGGAGCTCTTTTATTAATTGACTCTGCAGAAGGAGTTATGCCTCAAACAAAATTTGTTTTATCAAAAGCATTAAAACAAGGTTTAAAACCAATTGTAGTTATTAATAAATTGGATAAAGCAGATCAAAGAGCTAATGAGGTCTTAGATGAAACTTTTGATCTGTTTGTAAGTTTAGATGCTAACGAAGAGCAATTAGATTTTCCTGTTTTATATGCAAGTGGAAGATCTGGATGGGCTGATCATGAGGTAGATGGGCCAAGAGAAAATTTAAATCCTTTATTAGACTTAATTGTGGAGCACGTTAAACCGGCCGAATTAGATAAAACTAAACCTTTTGCAATGTTATCAACATTACTTTATTCAGACAGTTTTTTAGGTAGAAGTCTAGTAGGTAGAATCACACAAGGAACAGCAAAAGCAAATCAACCAATCAAAGCTATTAATTTAAATGGTGAAAAAGTTGATGAAGGAAAATTAACAAAGATTTTTAGATATGAAGGAACTAAAAAAGTTCCAATTGATGTTGGAGAAGCAGGAGACATTGTCGTTGTAGCAGGATTAGAAAAAGCAAATGTTGCTGATACAATTTGTAATTTGGAAGTTAATGATCCTATACCAGCGACTCCGATTGATCCTCCAACAATGTCGATTACAATAACTGTTAATACTTCTCCATTAGCAGGCACAGAAGGTAAAAAACTTACAAGTACTCAAATTAGGGAAAGATTGGTTCAAGAAGCACAAAACAATGTAGGAATTACTTTTTCAGAAAATGATGGAAAAGACTCATTCGTTGTAAGTGGACGAGGTGAATTAATGTTGGAAATACTTCTTACTCAAATGAGAAGAGAAGGTTTTGAAATGACGGTAAGTCCACCAAAAGTTTTGTATAAAACTGATAATCAAGGCAATAAACTTGAGCCAATTGAAGAAATTACTATGGATTTAGATGAAGAACACTCTTCAAAGGTAATCGACTCAATGAATAGAAGAAAAGGTAAATTAATTGAACTAAAAGATACTGGTACAAATAAGAAAAGATTGATATTTCATGCACCTACGAGAGGTTTAATGGGATATACAAGTAGATTTCTAACTCTTACCAAAGGTGAAGGTGTAATTAATAGAATTTTCCATGACTACGGTCCTTTTGAAGGTGAAATGGAAGGCAGAAGAAATGGTGCATTGATTGCAATGGAACAAGGAAAAGCAGTAGCTTTTGCAATCTTTAACCTTCAAGCAAGAGGAGAAATGTTTGTTACTCATAATGATCCTGTTTATCCAGGAATGATTGTTGGATTATCACCAAAACCAGGTGACATGATTATAAATGTCATGAAAGGAAAAAAATTAACAAATATGAGAACACAAGGAACAGACGAAAACGTCGTTCTTACTCCTGTTAGAAAAATGTCAATAGCTGAACAACTAAGTATGCTTAACAGTGATGAAGCATTAGAGATTACACCTGAGTCTTGTAGATTGAGAAAAGCAATTCTTGATCCTCATGAAAGAAAAAGAAGTGAGAAAACTAGCGCAGCTGCTTAGTTAAATATTTTTCCAACTAAAAATAATCCTAAAGCTACACAAGGGCCAATTCCAAAAGCAAATATAAGTGTGCCCACTCCAACAGTCCCACCTAAATACCAACCAATAATTACAACAGTAATTTCTAAGAAAGCTCTTACCAAGGCTATAGGTAAATTTGTTGTTTTTGTTAGTCCTGTCATTAAACCATCTCGTGGACCTGGACCAAGATTAGCTACCAAATAAATACCACTACCAAATCCTACTAAAATTACTGAAAGGACTGCTAATAAGTATTTTATAAAAAGAGATGAAGGTGGTTGAAAATAATTTAGAGTGAAATCAATCATGGCTGCAATCACGATGATATTAAATATTGTTCCAAGACCTGGTTTTTGTTTTAAAAAAATCCATAAAAAAAGTACTCCTACACTTACAACAAAAGTTGCTGCACCAATTGATAAATTAGAGTTAAGTGAAATTCCTTCAGCTAATACTGACCAGGGTGAGTTTCCAGTTGTTGATAAAATTAACAAACCTTCTCCCAAACCAAAAATTGTTAAACCAAAAATTAAAAAAAATGATGTTGAAAATTTTGGCTTGAAGTTCAAACTTTCGTTTGAGCTCCAATTTACTTTTGGAATATTTTTTATAGATAGGAACATCAAATATTGATACTTATAGATTAATTTTTATTTATATTATTATCATGAAAAAATTTTATACTATTATTATATTTTTTTTATTTACTTTTAACTCAAACGCACATGTTGGTCATTATAATAACTTCAAAAAAATTGAACTTGAAATCTTAAGAGATAATGAAGTTATAGGATATAATAATTATTCTTTTTCTAGGAAAGACAATGAAACAACCGTAAATAATAAATATAAATTTACAGTAAAACTACTTGGAGCAACTATTTTTGAAGTAGAAGGTTTTGGAGAAGAAAAATATTTAGGAGATAATTTAATTTCCTTTAAATCTAAAACACGTCAGAATAAAAAAGAAAAATTTGTAAATTTGATATTAAATAATCAAACTAATAAATTTGATATTCAAGGATCTTCTTTTTCTGGTGAAGCTTCTTTGAATAATACAATTGGAAATTGGTGGAGCCATAAATTGTTACAGGCAGAGAGCCAAATTAGTCCTATTTCCGGAAGTATAAAAGAACAATTGGTTACATTTATCGGTAAAGAAAAAATCACAATCAATGGGGAGGAATTTGATACTGATCATTTTAAACTCACTTCTAAAGATATGACACTTCCAGAAGATAAAAGATTAAATTTTGATATATGGCTTGATAAAAAAACTTTAGTGATAGTTAAAGTGACCTATGAAAGAATGGGAAGTTGGGAGTATAGAATTAAAAATATTGAGTAATTTTATCTGTTTATTTTCCTAAAAAGGTCATTAGCACTTATCCATCCTGCCTCTAATCTTGGTCCAACAAACCAATCGGCACAAACTCCTAAATTAATTTTTGAGTTCCAATAACTTTTAATTTTTAAAGGTTTTGAATTTGATGAATACATCCATCCATGATTTAAGGAAAAAAGGATGTTACTTTTTTTAATACCAGTAAGATCAAAAAATTTATTAATTAATATTTTTGAATTCAAATCTTTATTTTCTTTATTTTTCAAAATTTTTTTATTTGCCCAAATTGCCGTACTTTGAAGTGTCCAAAATTCATAAATACTTTTAAATCTTAACTTGCTATTTTCTCTAGCAGCCCAACCTAAAATTTGATCATTAAAAAAGAGACTACTTATATTTTTTTTTGTTTTTTTCATTTTTATCATGACTGTAATATTTGCATCCATTTTTAATTTTTTTTTAATAAATGAATGATTAATAAATTTTTTTGCTAATTTAAGTAATTGAGGATGTGGACACGTTAAAATAAGATTATCATAAAATTTATTGTCACCATCAGAAAAGGTAAGTTTCCATTTGTTTTTATTGTAATCAATTTTTTTTAATTCTTTTTGAAAATTACAATTAATTTTTTTTAATAAATACTTACTAATATCGTTATTACCACGCCTGCCAATTATTTTTTGATGATTTTTATTTTCTTTTATCTTTTTATTTTGAAAAATATGCTGGCCTTTCCAATTTTTTAATATTTTTTTTGTAACAAGTTTTGTTATAAATTTTTTAAACTCTTTACTCTTAGGGGAAATATATTGAACACCATGATCAAAGCCTATTTTTTTATCTAACCTTTTAAATGATGATCTCCCACCAGGACCCCTTGCTTTATCGTAGAGGTCTACAGAGTGTTTTTTATTTAATAAATTTGAAATTGTAGCACCAGATATTCCAGACCCAATTACACAGTAAGTACTCATTTACCTGCAACTGTCATTCCTTCTATCATCATAGTTGGTGAATTGATGGAATATTCAAAATCTAAATCACTAGCTAAAGTTATATTTTTGAACATATCTTTAAAATTTCCTGCAATTGTTATTTCATTTACTGGAAACTTAAATTCTCCATTTTCAATTAGGAAACCTGTTGCACCTACTGAATAATCCCCTGTAACCAAATTACTTCCATGGCCTATTGTTTCAGTTACATAAATGTGTTTTGAGTTACTTTTTAATAAATCCTGGAAACTAATTTTTCCATTATCAAAATATAAATTTGTCGTACCACCAGATCTTCCATTAGATTTTAAATTAAGTTTTTTTCCATTATAAGTATCGACTAAATAATTTTTTAAAATACCATTTTGTACAAGATGTAAAGTATCTGATTTTACTCCTTCTGAATCAAAAATTTGAGATCCAACACCTTTGTTTATGTCTGGTTTATCAATTACATTTATTGTTTCTGTAAATATTTGTTCATTGATTTTATCCTTAAGAAAAGATGTTCCTCTTGCAATTGCAGAAGAAGATATGGCACCTGCAAACGCACCTAACATTCCTTTTGCTATTCTTTTGTCAAATATAATGCTGATTTTTTCACTTCCAATTTTGTTGGGGCTTAATTTTCTTATGGTTTGCTCAGAAGCTTTTTGACCTAGCTCTTTTGCACCCTTAATGTCTGATAAATGACGTTTGCTTGTAAATTCATAATCTCTTTCCATACTATTTTCATCTTTAGCAACAGTAACGCAAGATGCACTAAATGAAGATGATTTGTATCCGTCACAAAATCCATCACTATTTGCTAAAATAAAATTAGATTTATTTTCAGTAAAACTAGATTCTGTATTTATGATTTTTTCTTCTGAAGATGCGACACTCTCAAGCTCTTTTAGATACTCAATTTTTTTTTCATTATCAAAGTGTGTTTCATCATATAAATTTAAATTTTTTATTTCTTTAGCTAAAAGATCTTTATCTGGTAAAGAATTAAATTCATCTTCAGGAGTATTTTTGGTTGTTTCAAAACATTTTTCTATTAAGGTTTTAATGTTATCATCTAATAAATTTGATGAAGAAATTGATGATCTTTTTTTTCCCAAATAAGTCTCAATACTTATCGCCAATCCATCAGATCTATTAGACTCGTCTAAAGTATTATTTCTAAAATTTACAGTTTCAGAAATTGAATGACCTACTGTTACACTTGATTCAGTTGCACCTAACTTTTTAGCTAGATCTAAACAGTATGATGCTTTTGATCTTAAATATTCTTGATCCTTAACCATAATTTAAAGTTTTGTTCCACCAACTGTCATTTTGTCAATTAAGATTGAAGGTTGAGCAACTCCAACTGGAACACCTTGTCCAGCTTTACCACAAGTTCCTATACCAGGATCTAACATCATATCGTTTCCAACCATAGAAACTTCTTTTAAAATTGAAGGACCATCTCCTATTAATGTTGCTCCCTTTATCGGTGAACCAATCTTTCCGTTATTAATTTCATATGCCTCAGTACAATTAAATACAAATTTTCCAGATGTAATATCAACTTGTCCTCCTCCAAAACTTACTGCAAAAATTCCTTTGTCTACTGATTTGATCATTTCTTCTTGAGTTTGGTTTCCACTCAACATCATTGTATTTCTCATTCTTGGCAAAACAATATGTCTATAATTTTCTCTTCTTCCTGAGCCAGTCGATTTGGTATCCATCAATCTAGCATTTAATCTATCTTGCATAAAATTCTTTAATATCCCATTTTCAATCAATACTGTTTTTTCTGTTGGTGTCCCCTCATCATCAATAGTTAAGCTACCTCTTCTATTATCAATTGTTCCATCATCAACAATCGTAACTCCCTCACTGGCAACTTTTTGGCCCATAAGATCATGAAATGCAGAAGTTTTTTTTCTATTAAAATCTCCCTCCAAACCATGTCCAATAGCTTCATGGATTAAAATCGCTGGCCATCCTGGTCCTAAAACAACTTTCATTTCTCCTGCTGGAGCAGGTTTGCTCTCTAAATTTACTGAGGCAATTCTAAAAGCTTCCTCACATACAGTTTTCCAATTGTCATTTTTTAGATATTCATCATAAGATTGTCTTCCACCTATTCCGTAAACGCCAGTTTCTTTTCTTCCATTTTTTTCTAACATCACAGATACATTAAATCTAATTAAAGGTCGGACATCTGTTAATACTTCACCACCTGATCTTATAATCTCAATAGATTTTTGTTCACCTACAAAACTTGTAGTAACTTGTTTTACCGATTGATCTTTTTTCCTTAGATACTCATTTACTTTATTTAATACTTCTAATTTCGAATTTAATGTTTTTTGCTCTATGGGATTAATATCCTGATAAAATTTTCTATTAGATCTTGAAATATCTTGATTATAGGTACCTTTCATAGACTTAAGTGTAGATTTTAAATTTTCAGAAGATTTTTTTAATGAATCTTTTGATATTTCATTAGAGTGAGAATATGCAACAACCTCTCCTGTAATTGCTCTAAATCCAAAACCTAAATCTGAACTATAGCTTGAGCTTTTAATTTTATTATCATCTAGTAATATGGATTCGGATTTTGTATCCTCCAAATATAGCTCACCATCATCACAATTTTGTAATGTATCAGATACTATTGCATCAGCATCTTTTTTTGTTAAATCAGATTTGTCAAAAAAATTACTCACCTAGCTTAAATAGTGCTTTATTGTTAATTTTCAACTAATCATTTAGCGCATTTACATGCTTTATTTTAAAGATAATATAATTTTATATGAAAGTTTATTTTAATAACTCTTGCAAAATCTGTAGATCAGAAATCAATATGTATAAAAAAGAAAATATTGAAGATATTGATTGGATAGATATTACCGATAACAGAGATGCAGAAAAAGAAACCTCCAAAAATGACAAAGAGCTTTTAAGAAGATTGCACATTAAAGAAAATGACCAGGTAATTGAAGGTGCGGAAGCTTTTCTTTATGTCTGGAAGAGAATACCAAAATATAAATTCTTGTATAATTTTTTTAAACTTCCTATTATTTTTACTATTTTTAAGTATGGATATGAAATAGTTGCGTATTTTTTATTTTTGAAAAATAAAAAACAATTAAAAAATTAATTAAGAAAAAATATAAAAATTTGACTCAATAAAGACATTGATAGAATAAACATAATTAAAACTACAGAATACATAAGAGTAATAATTTTATTTCTTTTTCTTCTTAGTCTTACAAAATTTTTGTCATCTAAATCTGATATGTCTCTTTCTCCATCAACTTCATAGTCATAACTCCATCTCCAAGTTGACTGTCCTAGCCTTTCATCTTGACTATTAAAAAATCTGATCCAAGCAAGAATATAACTTAACAGAGCATATAAAATCGCCATCGCAATTATTCCATAAAACATAACTTATAATACTTAAATTAAACTTAATAATTAATGATTATTTTTGGCTCTTTTTCTTGCAATTAATTGAGTTAAAGAATCCACCATCGTGTCTGAAGCTTTAAATATTTCATTATTTTTAAATTCATGAGAAATATTTTTCTCAGGATTAGTTTTATCTTCAATGACTATACCTTCATCAGGAGAATTATTTTTAATATAAATTAATAATAACCATTCCTCATCAGGAGTTTCGTCCCACTTAACAAATATCTCACCTGTTTCAAATCTTCTGTCGATACATCGAAAAATAGACATGTGTCTTGTAATATGTCTTTTATTTAATTGGAAAACTAAACTACTGGCACTCCTATAAAAGCTTTCAAGAGCAAACTCAATTTTTTGCCTTGCTACAGTGTATTCTTTTTCTTTCTTAAGTAATGTTTCCCTATCTTCATCACCTTGAATTTTAACTCCTAAAGCCTCTACTCTCTCTCTTATTTTTTGATCTCTTATTATTCGATATTTTTCTTTTAGCTTCTCAATTCTTTGTTGAAGTCCTGTATAATCTTCTCTTTTTTCTTTTAATGAAATTTTTTCTAATTTTTCTAATTCTTTAACTTCCCTTACTCTAAATTTTTCAATTTGTTTTTCTAATTTTAATTGTTGTAAAAATTTCTTCTGCTTTTCAGCCTGTTCAATTCTGATTAGTGCCTGTTCTTTTCTTAAAAATAACTTAATTTCTTTTGTTCTTTGTTTCTCTAACCTAATTTCTTCTTTCAGTACTTGCTCATTTAGTTTTAGCTTTAATTCTTGTTCTTTTTGCTTCTCTTGCTGTAAGGCTAATTTTTCCTGTCTTTCTTGTTCCTGTTTTTCAAGTTTAATTCTTCTCTGCTCGTCTTTTTTAAGGACTTTATAATCATTAATTGTTTCAGATATTTTATCAAAAAATGCTTGGATATATTTTTCTATATTAATATTTATTTTGAATTTAAATTCAGGTTTAAGTGAATTTTGAAAATTAATTATTTTTAAAAGGAAACTTTTTTCTTTGGGTTTTTTGATAATTATTTTTTTTGTTTTAACCTTTAAATTATTTTTTTTTTTAGTTTTAGTTTTATTTTTTTTATAAATTTTAGGTTTTGTTTTTTTAACTTTAGAAATTTTTTTAGATTTTTTAGATTTTAGCTGAGATTTTTTTTTACTTTTTTTAACAGATTTATTTTGTTTTTTTTTTATTTTTTTCATTTAAAGGGAATTATTATTTACCAATAAATTATTGATAAATATAGTCTCTTGTAACTGGTGTAGAAGTATAATTTTTAGTAAGCTGAAACTGATATACAACTTGGTCTCCCCATTTAAATGCCATTTCACAACCTGCTAAATAAAACTCCCACATTCTAAAAAAACGCTCATCAAACATGTTAATAATTTTATCTTTATTTTTTAGACAATTTTGTTTCCAATGTCTTAATGTATGAGAATAATGCATTCTTAGTACCTCAATATCGGCGACGATTAAGCCAGCTTTTTCAATTGGGGTAGTTACTTCACTTAGACTGGGTGTATAACCACCTGGAAATATATATTTTGTTATCCATGGGTGAGGATCTCTTGGTGGATTTACTGATCCAATGGTATGAATTAACGAAACTCCATCATCTTTAAGAAGTTTTTCAACTTGTGAGAAAAACTTTTTGTAAAATTTTCTTCCCACATGTTCAAACATTCCAACACTTACAATTCTATCAAATTTTTCATCCAGCTCCCTATAATCCATCAACTTAAATGTTAATTGATTTTCTAAATTCAGTTCTTTAGCTTTTTGTTTGCAATATTTAAATTGATTCTCTGATAATGTGATACCAGTTACTTCACAATTAGCTGATTTTGCAATATCAACTGCTAGAGATCCCCACCCACATCCAATATCAAGGACTTTTTGATTTGGCTTTATATTTAATTTTTTAATTATATGCTGAATTTTATTATTTTGAGCAGTCTCTAAAGTATCATTTTCATTTTTGAAATAAGCACATGAATATTGTCTTTTAGGATCTAAAAATAAATCATAAAGATCATCTTTGATATCATAATGATGTGAAACATTCATTTTAGATTTTTTGATAAAATTAAAATTTGTTAGATATCTATATGAGCCCCTTAATTTATTAATTAAGTAACTAAAAAAGTTTAAATCTCCTCTACCAAAATTCATCAAAGACAAATCTAAAAAGTCTGTAAGACTACCGTTCTCAATAACTATTTCTCCATCGGTATATGCTTCTCCAAAATATAGATCGGGATGAAATAAAAGTTTATAATGAAGTTTTTTATTTAATATTTTAACTTTTATAGGATTTTCATTCTCAGGATTTCCAATTATATAACTTTTAGAATTTGCATCGACTAGTATAAAACCATCTTTCTTAAAAACACTATTTAAGAACCTTGCTAATTGCATATTAAGCTGCCTTAGATGATTTAAACGAAAAATCTAATTTCTCTAAATTACTTAAAAGATCAAATTCTTCCTCTTTATTCAGAATTCTTAAAGGAGGAAGTAAATTTTCATAAATACTGTCTTTATGTTTAAAAAAAGTATGTAAACAAGAAATTAAATTATATTTTTCAAACGTACCTCTCACATCACAAAGTTTAGTATTTATTTCTTGATCTTTTCCATTTTTAAAATCATCATAAACTTTTCTTGCCATCAGAGATGTTGCGTTACATGTAGCAGTGATTATTCCTGAGCAACCTAACTCAAGTCCCTTCAATAATTTAGATTCAGAACCCGGCATAACTGAAAAATTATCTAATTTTAAATTTTCAAATAGATTGTATGAACTATCTTTAACCCCAACTATTTGGTCCGGGAAATTTTTAACAAGCTTTTCTACAGACTCAACACTGAATTTATATCCAGAAAGTTTTTCAAAATTATATAAAATAATTTGAGCTTTTGGCACAGATTCTACTATTTTAGAATAAAAATTAAATACGTCCTCATCACTATATTTGTAAAATGCTGGCGGCATAATGAGAAATTTCTCAAAATTTAATGATATTGCAACTCTCATTAAATTTATTGTTTCACCTAAAGAGTTCAATCCAGTTCCAATAATGCATTTATCTTTATATTTATTTGTTGATAATTTATTTAGAAAATTGATTTTTTCTGCAACAGAAATTAATTGGGCTTGCCCAGTACTACCAAATATTGCAGCTCCATGACAGCCATTATCAATAGTCAATTCTACATGTGCTATCGTTTTGTCAACATTAAGAGTAAGATCTTCATTTAATAATGACAAAGTAGCAGCATAAACTCCATTTATTTTACTCATATTAAAAATTTATATAAAAATTATAATTAGTAAAGTTTATAAATAAAAATATGAAAATTTTAGCAGTTCAAAACAGAATGGGAATTGGTGATAGTATTATATTTTTACCTTTTATAGAGGCGATATCTAACAAATTTAATACTCCTGTAAGTTTACTTGTTCAAGAAAGCTCAAAATGCAAGGAGTATTTAAATCAAACAAACTACATTGATGAAATAATCATTCTTAAGAGAAATAATAAAATTAAAAACTCAGAACATAACGGATTTTTTGGAAGTTTGAGATTAGCTAATGAATTAAGGAAATATAAATTTAATAAAGTTTTCATTTTTAACTCTTCACTTCGATACAATTTAATTGCAAAATTATCTGGTATTAACAAAATTCATCAATTTCCTTTATTTCAGAAAAAAAAACAAAATATGATAAAAGCATCGAACAAATTAATTTATGATACAATTGGTATCGAAGTAAAAAACAATCCAAATATTCATATTAATGAGTCAAGTGTTTTAGAAGCTGAAAAAAAATATAATTTTTCTAAAAATGATTTTAATATACTTTTAGGTATAGGTGGATCAGGACCTACGAAAAGAATTCCAGGAAAAACTTTTTTAAAAGTAATGAAAGAAATTTCTAAGCAAAAAAAATGTAAATTTTTTTTAGCAACTGGTAAAAATGACGAAGAACAAAAAATTTTAAATGAAATTAAAAACTCAGATCTTAAAAATTACTGCCAATCTTTAGATAATTTATCTATAAATGAATGTTTGCCGATTATTAAAAATTGTAATGTATCAATATGTAATGACTCAAGCTTCAGTCATCTTTCTTCAGCACTTGGAGTAGAAACGATAACTTTAATGGCAGATACTCCCCTAATTTATGGAAATTATAGTTCTAAAATGCACCCTGTATTACCCGATGATGTTAACGAAGTAACTCATGGAACTTTAGGAAAAGATAAAATTAATCCACAAAAAATACTTTATAAATTAAATTCAATAGTATCTTAACTGATATCATTTAGCACTATTTCTTTAGCTTCATTTACTAAAGTAGATAACCTAGAAGTCTCAGGTGAAATATCTGGATGAATTTTTTTTTGTATTTTAATGTAAGCTTTATTTACATCCTCTTTAGTTAAACTTTTTGAAGGATTTAAATTAAGTATACGATACGCTTCTTCAGTAGACATTGTATTTAAATTTGATGCAGTGTTATTAAATGAAAATCTCCCTGAATTTCTTAAAGTTTGTATTAATCTGTACAACGAAATTAACTGAAAAATTGACATACCTTTCAATTTTAAAAGAGCAAGACTCGCGAGAGTAAATGGTAAAGTAAATAAAAATTTACCTCCGATTGCAAACAAAACTGCAAAGATGATTAAAACTATGAATAAGAATACTCTTAAACCCTTTGATATTTTTTTTGACGCAACTTGAGTAAAAAGTCTTAATAAAAAATATAAACCAACTACAATTAATAATGTATAAATTATAAAATTCATATATTTCCAGTTAAAAATGAAAGTACCATATCTAAAAAAAAAACCAGAGCTAAAATCTTGTCACAATATTGAGTGGGAAGATAATTACAGCTGGATACATCAAGAAAATATTTTGGAAGTCTTGCAAGACAAGACTAAGCTTCTTCCAGAGGTAAAAGAATATTTAGAAGATGAAAATAGATATACTGAGTATCATCTAAAAAATACTAAAAATGCTCAAAAAGTATTATTTGATGAAATTAAAGGTAGAATAAAATTAGACGATGAAAGCTTATCTTTTAAAGATCATTCATATGAGTATTGGACAAAGACTACTGCTAAAGGAAATTACTCTATAAAATTAAGAAAAAAAATTGGTTCATCAGAAATTGAAGAAATTTGGAATGGAGATAAAGAAAAAGAAAAATTAAATGTTGAATATTTTGGTGTTGGAGATTTAGAAGTTAGTAACAATGATGAATATCTTGGATACTCACTAGATACCAAAGGTTCAGAGTATTATACAATTTATCTAAGAAATATTAAAAATAACAAAATAATTTCAAAAGAAATAAAAGAAACATCAGGAAGTATAATTTTCAGCTTGGATGATAAGTATCTTTTTTATTCAAAGTTAGATGAAAATCATAGAGCTAGAAAAATTTATAGACATAAAATTGGAGATTTTGAAAGTGAAGATGAATTAATCTTCGATGAAAAAAGTGAAGCTTTCACTGTTAGTATTGGGTTAAGTTCTGATGAGAAATATTATTTCATAAATACTTCAGATCACAATACTTCGGAGCAATATTACTTTCATGTGAATGAAGTAAAACCAAATCCAAAATTAATAATTAAACGCGAAAAGGGAATTCTTTACTCTGTAAATTCATGGAATGGAAAATTTTATAATCATACAAATAAAGATGCAGAGGATTTTAAAATAGATATTTCAGAAACTTTGGAAAATCAAAATTGGGAGACATTTATTCCTGCAAAAAAAGAAGTTTTAATTGGTGGACTTACATTTTTAAATGACTGGATAATTAGATCCGAAACATCAGAAGCCTTGGACAAACTGTTTGTTATTGACGCTTTAACAAACAACGAAGAGGAATTAATTTTTTCTGATGAAAAAGTATGTGTTCCTGGTGTTTCATTAACGCAAAGAAATAGAGACACAGATGAGGTTTACGTTTCATACTCTTCACCCAAAACACCTTCAAGAGTTTACAAATACAATTTAAAAACTAAATCTAAAACACTTGTAAAAGAACAAGAAATACCCTCAGGCCATAATACAGATGATTATATAGTTGAGAGAGTAGAGTTTAAATCCCATGATGGAAGAATGGTTCCACTTACGATTACTAGACACAAAAATACAAAAATAGACGGAACAGCAAATTTGTTACTATACGGATACGGATCGTATGGTAGTTCGATGAGTCCAGGTTTTTCCTCAACAAGACTGAGCTTAATAAATAGAGATATTATTTGGGCTACTGCACACATTAGAGGTGGAATGGAAAAAGGAATGAAATGGTGGAAAGAAGGAAAGTTAACTAATAAAAAAAATACATTTGAAGATTATATTTATGCTGCAAAATATTTGATTGAAAATAACTATACTTCAAAAGAAAAAATAATCGGAATGGGTGGATCTGCTGGTGGTTTATTAATGGGAGCTGTTGTTAATCAAGCTCCAGAATTATTTTTAGGTATAATTATGGCTGTTCCTTTTGTGGACTCATTAACAACAAATCTCGATCACTCTTTACCACTTACGGTTGGTGAATTTGATGAATTTGGTAATGCTAAAGAGAACAAAGAGCACTTTGATTATATTTTTTCATATGCTCCATACAATAATATAAAAAAAATGGATTATCCTCATATGCTAATAACAACTAGTTTAAGTGATAACAGGGTTTTGTTTGATGAACCTACAAAATTTACCGCTAAACTTAGAGACTATAAAACTGATAATAATTTGTTGCTCCTTAAAACAGAAATGAATGCGGGTCATGGAGGTAAATCTGGTAGAGATGGAGCAATAGAAGAAATTGCATTAGATTATGCTTTTGCATTAAAAATTTCAGAAAAGATTTAATTATTCAGATATTGAAATTATTATAATCATACCTAAATAAAGTTTGTAAGTCGCCTAATGGGGCTTACCTAAAATAAACTTGCTTAAAAAAGGAGGATATTATGACAAGTAAGGATCTATCTATATTTAACTCACTAAGACCTTTTTCAATTGGCTTTGACGATATGTTTGAGCAATTCGAAAGTATGTTGGGCAATGGAGGTTTGTCAATGCAACCAAACTACCCCCCATACAATATCAGAAAAACTGGCAAGGATAATTATGCAATAGAAGTTGCATTAGCTGGTTTTAATAAAAATGATGTTGAGGTTGAGTTTGAAGATAATTTATTAACTGTAAGAACAAAACAAGTTAGTAAATCTGATAACAATGAGGTTAATGGAGAAATAATTCACAAAGGTATTTCCCAAAGACAATTTGCAAGATCATTCACTATTGCTGATGATGTAAAAGTTAATGGTGCTGAACTTAAAGATGGTCTTTTAACAATATCTTGTGAAAGAATTATCCCAGAACACAAAAAGAAAAAACTTATAGAAATTAAATAAGTTTACCCTTACTTGCGAGGATTTATCCTCGCAGGTAAAATTTAAAAACATCCGTTAGAAGCAAATCCAATTACAATTTTATCTGGATCTATTTCAAATCTTCTTTCACATGGAAATCCATACTTCTTGGTATTGTAGACAAAAATAAAATTACCTTTTTCATTTTCAAAATCTTCATCAGGTTTTCCAAGTTCCATTTGTAATTTACTAGCTGATTGACCAATAAATTCACTCAACTTTTTATTTTCTTTTTCGATGGCAGCATCAGTTTTTTGCTTTACTGTTTGACACCCTGAAACAAACAAAAAGATAACAAATGTAATGAATAAAATTTTCAAATTTTTCATATATCAACACTATCATTACAATTATGGCATAAATATAAACTTGTGGGTTGAATTTTGTGAATAAAAGTGACTTATTCAAAGTATTATTCAACAGAATCAAATATTTATCTGACATTAGGAGGATAAATGCTTGATAATTATTTTAATTATAAAAAACACAAAACAGATTTTAAAACAGAAGTCATAGCGGGAACTACAACGTTCTTGACGATGGCTTATATAATGTTTTTAAATCCATTCATCTTATCGGGAGAATTCGCTGGACCCGAAAAAGGTTTCTTTGATTTCGGCGCAGTATACACAGCTACGATTTTAGCCACAGCTTTAGCATGTTTTATTATGGCTTTTTATGGAAAAACTTGGCCAATAGGACTTGCGCCCGGAATGGGTATTAACGCATTCGTTGCATTCGGAGTATGTGCAGGCATGGGATATTCACCTCAAGAAGCACTTGGTGCAGTATTAGTTGCTGGTGTATTATTCTTGATAATATCTTTAACACCAATAAGAGCATGGCTGATTAACTCAATTCCAAAAAGTTTAAAATTAGGAATTGGTGCAGGTATAGGATTGTTTTTAGCAATTATAGGACTTCAAATTATGGAAGTTGTTGTGGATGATCCTGTAACTTTGGTTAAACTTGGAAATCTTAGCGATCCTTTGGTTCTTTTAGGATGTGCAACTTTTATAGCGATCATTGTTTTAGAAAAAATGAATGTAAAAGGAAATATCATTATAGGAATTTTGGTATTTAGTATTATTGCTTGGGCTGCTGGCCTTGCTAAATTTAATGGTTTAGCTAGTTCGCCTCCACCAATGACATATCTATTTGAATTTGATTTGTCAGCTGCAATGACTGCTGGAATGTCTACAGTTATTTTTACTTTATTGTTTGTAGACTTTTTTGATACAGCTGGAACATTAACATCTGTTGCAAACGTAGCGGGTAAAGTTGATAAAGATGGAAAAGTTAAAGATATCAATAAAGCAATGTTATCTGACAGTGTTGGGACAGTTGCGGGCGCAATGATGGGAACCACCACTGTAACAAGTTATGTTGAGTCTGGTGCCGGTGTAAAAGCAGGTGGTAAAACTGGAATGACATCGCTTGTAATAGGAATATTGTTTTTAGCGTGTATCTTTTTTGCTCCTTTAGCAACTAGTTTACCTAAACAAATTGATGGTGCGGCTTTAGTTTTTGTTTCTGTTCTTTTTGTAAGAAATATTACAGATATTGAGTGGAATGATATATCAGAATCTGCTCCTGCAATACTTGCAATGATTGCAATGCCATTAACATATAGTATTAGTAATGGAATTGCTCTAGCATTTGTTTCTTACGCATTAATTAAAATATTTACTGGAAAGTTTTCAAGCACTTCTCCAGCAATATGGGTAATTGCAATACTTAGTGTTGTAAGTTTTGCTGTAAGTTAAATAAGATTTTAACAGGGCTAGCAAACTAGCCCTGTTAACTAATTTCTTTTAATTAATTCTTCAATAGATAATTCTTCATAATGTTCAGTTGGCTGAACAATCCAAGGGTCAGAATCTAGTCTTACAGGACAGAAATCTGGTTCGAAGGTTGATGATTTTTTTTTCCAAAGACAAGCTGTTTTAACTTCTTTTATAAAATCTTTTGTTTGAGGATAATTTTTTAACCACTCAATACTTTTGTTTAAAGTTAAGCCAGTATCTGAAAGATCATCTATCAACAGAACTTTTCTAAAATCTTCGTTATTAGCTAATGAACTTATTTCTCTAGCAAACATGAGTTCTCCTTGCTTGTCTTCCATTCCTTCACCTGAATAACTTTGAATAACAATGTAGGCTATTGGTAATTTTAAAATCCTAGATAAGATATCAAGAATTGGTGCTGCACCTCTCATTATACCAATTAAAACTGTTGGTTTGTATTCCTTATGAATTTGTATTGCCAGTCTCTCAACAATTTTTATATATTCATCAAAAGAGATTATGAGTTTGTCAGCCATGGAGTTTAGTATCATAAGTAAAAAAATTTAAAAAGGAGAAATGATGAAAGTTTACTGGATTGCTTTGTATAAAAAGATAGATAGCCAAGAAAATATTAAAAAATATGGAGCTAAAGTTACAGATATAATCAAAAGTTATGGGGGTGTACCATTGGTAAGAGGAGGAAAGTTTAATACTTTAGAGGGAGAAGCTTACCCAAGAACAGTAATTTGGGAATTTCCTAGTTATGAAAAAGCTATTGAGTGTCATGACTCTAAAGAATATCAAAAAGGTTGGGCGCTTGCAAAAGATACAACAGAAAGAAACTTACAGATAGTTGAAGCTTTTAATATTGAATAGGCTCAGGATCTATACTTCTCCAAAGATACCATGTGGCTACAGAACAATATGGGGAAAATCTTTTTTGCAATAAGTTTACATAGCTTTCTGGTGGAAGATATTTTTTATTATAATTTTTTGAAATAGCTCTTAGAAGTCCTATATCTTGTACAGGCCATATATCGGGACGATTGTATGTAAATAATAAAATCATTTCAGCAGACCATCTTCCTATTTGTCTTAGTTTAGATAAATAAATAATTGCATCTTCATCAGACATACTTGGAATTACTTTAGGATTAAATGTTTTATTTAATACTTGTTTTGCTAAACTTTTTATACCCTTAACTTTTTGTCTGCTTAATCCACAGCTCTTTAATTGAGAGCTAGATAATTTGTTCACTGTTTTTGCATTAATTTTGTTTTTACATTTTTTTTTAAACTTTAAAAAAACCGAGTTAGCAGCAGCTACACTAATTTGTTGACCAATTATACTTTTGCAAAGAGAAAAGAAAACATCTCGCCTTGATGTAAGAACAGTTTCTGATGGTGACTTATATTTTTTAATCAAAAAAGACATTGTTTTATCTTTTTTTGATAAATATTTTTTTGCTTTATTCCAATATGATGGCGTTTTACTCATGACGTGAAACAGATAGTTTTTTTTTCAAATACATTTCTCTTCTAAATATAATTATAGATGAAACAATAACTAATAAAGCTCCTAACAAAGTTTTAGAAGTTGGTATTTCATTCCAAATAAAATATCCAAATATTATTGCAAAAACTAATCCAAGATATTTTAAAGGAGAAACCAAACTAACTTCTGAATATTTATAAGATTGTGATAGCCATAAATTTGCAAGACCACCTAATATACCAACCATTGATAGCAAAAATAAATCAAGTAAACTTGGCAAGATCCATCCCTGATAAAACGATAAAAAACTTAGAAGCATTATCGAGAATGAAAAGAAAAAACTTATCAACCAGGCAGGTTCGGTTGATGATAATTTTCTTATAGCAATTGCTACATAGGAAAGACCTAAACAAAAAATAATTGGGTAAATATAATACAAATTTAAAGCACTAAATCCTGGCTCAGTAATAAATATTATTCCTAAAAATCCAACTAATACTGCCATCCATCTGTATAAACCAACTTTTTCATTTAATAAAAAAATTGAAAAAATTGTAATAAAAATTGGTGCGGCAAAGGAAATACTTACAACGGTTGCCAAAGGTAAATTTCTAAGTGCAACAAATATAGAAACTAAAGCTATAAGTCCCGCTAAGCATCTTTTAAAATGAAGTACAGGTCGCGTTGTTTTATAGAAATCAAGATACCGATCTTTAGGAATGAGAAATAAAATTGGGATTATTCCACAAAAGCCTCTAAAAAACAAAACTTGCCCAATTGGATAATCATCAGACCATTTAACTATTAAATCCATTAGCGAGAAAGCGCATACAGATATAAACATATAAAAAAAGCCCAATTGATTTTTTGACAACATGTGATTAACTTAGATTAATTAAGGTATTTATCAATGGAAATAGCAATTTTAGGGTTAGGATGTTTTTGGGGACCAGAAATAAAGTTCAGCAAACTTGATGGTATCGCAAAAACAGAAGTAGGATATTGTGGAGGCAACTCTGACAAAACAAATTATAAAGAAGTTTGTTCTGGTACAACCAATCATGCTGAGGTAGTTAAGTTGGAATTTGATCCAAATATAATTTCTTACGAAAATATTCTTGAACATTTTTTTAAATTTCATGACCCCACTACATTAAATTCTCAAGGGCCTGACTTTGGTACTCAGTATAGAAGTGAAATTTTTTATACAAACGATGATCAAAAAACTATTGCACAAAAGATGGTAGAAAAAGAAAATATTAAACTATCTGGCAAAGTAGTCACAAAAATTTCATTAAATAAAAACTATTGTACAGCAGAAGAGTATCACCAAAAGTATCTGGAAAAGAGATAATATGTCATTGGTTGATACAGATTGGCTAGAGAAAAATCTCGACAAAGTTAAGATAATTGATTGTTCTTGGCATATGCCTGCTGAAAATAGAGATGCTCAAGATGAATTTGATAAAGAGCATATCCCAAATGCTATTTTTTTTGATTTGGATAAAAATTCAAAACAAGACACAGACCTTCCTCATATGCTTCCAAGCTTAGAGGCTTGGAATGAAATAATTTCAGGCTTAGGAATTTCAAATGATGATCAAATTGTAATTTATGATAATTCAAATGTTATAAGTTCATGCAGAGGTTGGTATAATTTCATTTATTTTGGTCATGATCCAAAATTGATTAATGTTCTTGATGGTGGTTTTAAAAAATGGAAAAGTGAAAATAAAAAGACCTCAACTATTTCAGCAAATTTAGATAAATCTAACTATGAGGGTAATGAATTATCTAAACTTGTAAAAAATAAAGTCTTAATTGATCAAAATATTTCTAAAAAAGAATTCAAAGTAGTAGATGCGCGAAGTAGACAAAGATTTGAAGGTAAAGCTCCAGATCCAAGAAAAAATGTAAGAAGTGGTTCTATTCCAAATTCGGTATGTTTACCTTTTGTAGAGGTAATAAATGAAAATAAGACTTTTAAAAATAAAGAGGATTTAAATAAATTATTTCAAGAAATATCAAGAAATTTTGAGGAAAATTTAGTTTTTTCTTGTGGATCTGGTGTTACTGCTTGTGTTTTAGCGCTTGCATATTCTTTAGTTAATACTAAATATCTGCCAACCATCTATGACGGATCTTGGTCAGAATATGGAAAAATTTAAATTATGAAAACATCAACTAAAATCACGAGTATAATCGTCATCTTCTTTTTAATTATTGCCATAGTGATTGTTGGTAGAACAATGATTGGAAATCATTTTAAGAAAAAATTTAGTAAAAGACCTCCTCCTGGAATAATAGTGACCACAACACAAGAGAGAACTTTTGAAAATGTTATAAGTACATACGGAACAGCAGCACCAGTTAAAACTCAGTCATTTAAGGTAGAAAAGTATGAGATATTAAAGCCGATAGATTTTAATAAAAAAGCTAAAAAAGGTGATGTTGTTGCTAATCTTAAGAATAGGAAAATTATTGCTCAATTTGATGGGGTTATTGGAAAAAGAGAATTTTCTGAGGATTTAGAAGTATCAAAATCTTCTTTATTAATTAATTTAGAAGATACTAGCTCACTGTATTGTGATGTTGATATACCAGAAATTTTTGTTCCATTTATAAAAGTTGGTTTACCTGTTGATATAAAGTTTTCTGGATATAAAAATAAAATTTATAAAGGTGAAGTTGACTCCTTCGCAAGCAGAATAAGTCAAGACACCAGATCATTAGCTACAAGAATAAAAATGGATAATAAATCTGGAGAAATTTTACCAGGTTCATTTTTAGAAATTTCAATTAAATACAATGTTAGAGATGGTTTAAGTGCACCTGACACAAGCACAATAGTCGAAGGTGAAAATATATTTATTTATAAAGTGGATGAGAAAAACAAAGTAATGAAAACAAATGTTACTGTAGGTGATAGATATTTAGGATTTGTAGAAATTTTAGATGGATTAAATAAAGGAGATAAGATTGTTGCTGAAGGCACAAAAAAAGTTAGACCAAATTTAACGATCAGACCTATAGAAAAAGGTGCAAAGAAAAAACAAGGAAATTCTGGGTGGGGTAAAAAAAAGGGATCCAAAAAAGCTGAGGAAAAAAAAGGTAAATTTGATTGGCTAAAAAATATTTTTAAAAAATCTGAAAAAGAAAAAAAATAATTAAATGTATATAACCGAAGTTAGTATTAAACGACCTGTTGTTGCTTGGGTAATGTCTTTAATTCTAATTATTTTTGGAATATTTGTTTTTGCGGAGCTACCAGTTCGAGAACTTCCAGATGGAATACAGCCTCCAGTAGTTCAAGTTCAAACTGATTATAAATCAGCGTCAGCAGAAATTGTTGATGAAGAAATAACTCAAAAACTTGAAGATGTTATAGGTGGTGCAGAAGGTATTAAAAACATCGACTCTAGTTCTTTGAATGGACGAAGCAGAATTAATATACAATTTAATACAGATATTGATTTAGACGATGCAGCGAATGATATTAGAGAAAGAGTTGCTCGTGTTGTTGACAATTTACCTAGCGAGTCTAATCCACCCCAAATTCTAAAACAAGCAGCAGGTTTCACAACTACAATGTGGGTAGCACTAACATCTCCTACGTGGGATGATCTTGATCTTGGAGATTATGCTGAAAGATATCTGATAGATGCTTTTTCAAGTGTTCCAAATGTTGGAAGGATTTTAGTTGGTGGACTAAGAGAGCTTAGTGTAAGAGTTTGGATAGACCCTATCAAATTAGCAGCCAATAACCTTACAATTCAAGAGGTTGAAAGAGCTTTAAGAAATGAAAATCTTAATATTCCTGCTGGTACATTAGAAGCAAATAATAAAGATTTAACTTTAAATATAGATAAGTCTTATTCAAACATAGATACTATAAAGCAACTTCCTCTTAGAAAAAATAAAGACAAAGTAGTAATACTTTCTGATGTTGCTAATATAGAATTTGGACCTGTTTCAGAGAAAACTTTATTCAAAGCACAAAGTAAAAATGCACTCAACTTGAAAACTGTAGGAATTGGCATATACGCTAAAAGTGGCGCTTCAACAGTAGAGTTATCAAACCAAATTAAAGCTAAAATAAAAGAACTAAATAAATCACTTCCAGATGGTCTAAGTTTAGAGATAGCATTTAATAGAGCAACATATATTGGTGCTGCAATCGAAGAAGTTTATAAAAGTTTAATTATTGCTTTTGTTTTAGTAGTTTTAATCATTTATCTTTTTCTTGGAAATCTTAAAGCAGTAATTGTACCAGCTGTAGCTCTTCCTGTTAGTTTAATTGGATCATTTCTTGGATTATACATTTTTGATCTCTCTATAAATATTTTTGTATTATTAAGTTTTATTTTAGCAATAGGAATAATTACTGATGACTCTGTAATTATGACAGATGCTATTTATACCAGAATAGAAAACGGTGAAACACCACTAGTTGCTGCTTATAAAGGTTCTAAGCAAATTACTTTTGCTATTATTGCAACTACTTTAATTTTAATTGCAGTGTTTTTACCCCTTATATTTATTAAAGGAATATCTGGAACTTTATTTAAAGAGACTGCCATAGCACTATCATTTTCAATTGTAGTATCATCCTTTGTTGCATTAACTCTATCTCCAATGCTTGGAAGTAAGTTTTTAAATAAAAAAGAAAAAGTAAATTTTTTAGTTAAAAAATTTAATAATAAATTTAAATCTTTTACTGAATTTTATATTAATTCACTTAAGTACTGGATAAATAGACAAAAAACTATTTCAATATTTATAATTTTTATAATAGCAGCATCTGCTTATCTTTTTAATTTCTCAAAAAAAGAATTGCTACCTATGGAAGATAGAGGTTCTTATTTGATAATAGGTTCAACAGATGAAGGTAGTTCATTTGAATATACTCAAGAGAAGGCTCAGATAATTGAAGGAAGAATTTTAAGATTGTTGCAAGCTGAAGATAGCCCATATGAAAGACTAATCATGAGAGTTCCTGGATTTGGAAGATCTGCAACATCTTACAATACTTTTATAATCATTGCTTTACTTGATGAATGGAAAAACAGAGAAAAAAATAGTCAAACTGTATTAAGGGAAGCTATTGGACAAGTAGTTTCAGTTCCAGAAACGTTTGCATTTCCAATATCTCCGCAAGGAATAAGAGTTTCAAACTACAATAAACCAGTTCAGATGGTTATTTATGGGACAAGCTATGAAGAATTAGAAGATATTCAAAATAGTGTTCTAAGAGAGTTAAGAAAAAATAGAAATATGTTCAGAATTGAAAGTGATTACACAAAAAATAAACCTGAAGTTAAATTAATCACAAACAAAAATCGAGCTAATGACCTAGGTGTCTCTACAGAAAATATAGGTAGAACTCTCGAAACACTTTATGGAGGAAAAAGAGTTACTTCATTTAGTAAAGAAGGAAGAGAATACCCAATAATCTTACAACAATATTTAGCTGATAGACGTGATCAAGACGGATTGTCAAAAATATTTGTAAGATCTGAAACAACAGGAAAATTAGTTTCAATAGCTAGTCTTGTTGAATTTGAAGAAAAAGGAACTGCAGAGGCACTACCAAGATATAATCGACAAAGAGCTGTTACAATTTCAGCTGCACTATCAGAAAATTACACACTAACTGAAGCAGTTAAATATTTAGAAGATGTAATGATAAAAGTTGCCCCTCAAAACCAAATTACTTGGAAAGGAAAATCAGAAGAATTGAAAGAAACTACAAACGAAATTTATTTAATTTTTGCTCTAGCTTTGTTGACTGCATATTTAGTAATGGCAGCAACATTTAACTCTTTTGTTCACCCTTTCATAATTATTTTGACAGTTCCTTTAGCTGTATTTGGAGGTCTAGTATTTATTTTATTCTTAAATAGTTCAGTAAATATATTTTCACAAATTGCCCTGATTATTCTTATTGGTATTTCAACGAAGAATAGTATTTTGATCGTTGATTACGCAAACCAAATAAGAACAACAGGTGTTAAAATTCAAGATGCAGTATTGAAAGCATGTAAGCTGAGAATAAGACCTATAATAATGACATCATTAAGTACTATGATTGCAATGATACCTTTGGTTGTCGGAAATATAGGTCCTGGCGCTGGAGAAGGATCAAGATTAGCAGTTGGAGCAACTATTTTAGGTGGAATGATTATATCAACATTCTTTACTCTATATGTAACTCCTACAATGTATTTAGCATTAGCAAAAAATACTAAGCGTATTGATGCCGTAGATATAGAGCTAAAAAAACAATTAAATTAAAAAATAATATACTTACTTGTAGTTAATTTATTTTTACAATCTGATAATTGTTTTTTGTAAATATTAGACTGTTTCTCAACTCTTTTAGCTAAATTAATAACCATATTATTTCTTTTATAATTCTTATAATTCCCCCACCCTTCATGGTAAGCAATATATTGTCTAAAAGCATCTTTCTTTGAAACCTTTAAAATTTTCTCAGTTTTGTTTGTGTACCAACCAATAAAATCTACACTATCTTTAAATCTTGTCCTTGTTGCAAATTTATTTCCTGTTTCTTCTTTGTATTGTTTCCAAGTACCTTTGACTGCTTGAGAATATCCAAAAGAACTAGAAGGTCTTTTGTAAGGGATAACTTTAAATATTTTTTGTCTAGGAGGTTTTGCCAACCAATCAAAGCTAGATTCCATCTTTATTATAGCTAATTGTAAATACACAGGTGTGCCCCACTTTGCTTCTGTTTTCTTAGCATGCTTATACCACAGATATCTTTCATTAAATATTGAGCAACCATCAGATACATTTTTTGGTATTGATGAGCAGCCAGATAAAAATAAAATAAATATAAAGCTAATTTTTAAAATTTTCATATTTTTTTAAAAAAAAAACAAAAGTCATTACTATAATAACACCCAAGAAATTTCCAAATAAATCAGGAAATTCAAAACTTCTATCTGGAATTATATAGTGAAAGAGTTCTAAAATTATCGAAAGTAAAATTAAATAAATACTTAATTTTTTTAATTGAATTTTTTTTCTATAAGTTAAAAAACCTAATAATGAAAGCAAGAAAAAAGCATATAAATGGTTGGTCGAAATTATAAAATCAGGTGTAATTTGTGGTTGTTTTTTACAATCACCATACAAAATACATCCTAAAAAACTTCCAGGAAATAAATACAAAAAAATTAGTACGAAATTTAATAAATAAAAAATAAATTTATATCTTGAAAATATATTAGTCATTAATGTAATAGTTTTATTTATCAAATTGATCTAAAAGATAAACAAATGAGTTATTTAATCTTAGTAAGGCACGGTCAAAGTGTTTGGAATTTAGAAAAAAAATTCACTGGTTGGGTAGATGTTGATTTAACAGAAAATGGTAAATCAGAAGCAAAAAAAGCGGGTGAATTAATTAATAAAAATAATTTAAAAATAGATCTTTATTTCTCATCTGTTCAATTAAGAGCCAAAAATACACTAAAAATTATCCAAAATGAGTTAAAGGATGATAAATCTCCTACTCAAGCATGGGAACTAAACGAAAGACATTATGGTGCACTTACTGGTCTTAATAAAGATGAAATGAAATTAAAACTAGGTGATGATAAAGTTCATCAATTTAGAAGATCGTGGGATTTAAGACCTGATCCTCTAAACAAAGAAAACCCATATCATCCATCAAATATAGAAATTTATAAGAATATTCCTCAAGATAAAATACCTAGTACAGAGTCTCTTAAAGATACTTATGAAAGAGCAATAGAATTTTATAAAAAAAAAATTGAAGTCATAAATGATAAAAATGTACTAATATCTGCGCATGGAAATTCAATTAGAGCTCTTTGCAAGTACCTATTTAATTTAGATAATGATTTTATTTCAAAATTAGAAATACCAACAGGTAATCCTTTGGTAATTGAGCTAAATAATGAGAAAAAAGCTATAAGTGCTAAATATTTAGACTCAGATAGAGCTAAAGATCTTTTAGTTTTTTGAAAATTTCTAAATTAGTTAGATGATAAAAATTTTGTTTGCTTTCATATCCATGTAAATCTTTGGTATCAATCAATTTGTTCCAAATTTTAGAGATTGAAAACTTTTCATTAGTTTCATTTTTAAACAAATTTTTACTCAATATCTGACAGCCGATGTAAATGTAATTTTTATCTAATTCCTTAGTAATAAGGTTATTTTCTAAATTGAAATCACCATTTAAATTTTTATCAAAACTTAAATTTTTATTTACTAATAAAAGAATATTTTTTAATTTTTCACTAAAATAGAATTCTTCCATTTTATTAATTTCATCAAAATACTCTTTTGTCCAAACAGTGTCAGGATTAAAAACTATAAAATCATCTTCATTAGAATGTTTAATTAAATTTAAAATACCACCTCCAGTATCTAGAATATCTTTTCCATCTTCTATAATTTCAATATCAATATCAAAATTGTTATCTTTAAAAAATTTTGAAAAATGATCTTTTAAATAAAATGAATTTATTAAAATTTTATTAATACCCAAACTTTTAATCAATTGGATACATTTTTCTAACATTGTTACATTATGTAACTCTAATAATGGTTTGGGTGTATCTAATGTTATTGGGTTTAATCTTTTTCCATATCCTGCACATAATATTAACGCTGTATTTATTTTCATAATTTAATTGATAAATTTTGGAAAATTATTTTTTAATAATAATTTTAAATCCATAAAAATCTTATTCTGTTTTAATCTGTAATCTATCATTTCCCATGCATAAGGGATTAATTGAATATATTTTTTTTTATTATCTCTATAAGCAAGCCTTGTAAAAATTCCAATGATTTTTAAATTTCTTAGAACTGATAGTATTTCAAAGTCTTGTTTAAATTTAATTAAGTTAATTTTCTTATTGGTTTTTATGTAATAATCAAAAATCTTTTTTTTTAATCTGTTATTGGATTTAAATCTAACATCATCTATCAATGATGCTAAATCATAAGCTTTATTTCCAATAATAGCGTCTTGATTGTCAATTAAGCTAATTTGATTTTTAAAATACATTAAATTTGAAACATGAAAATCCCTATGTACAAAAGTAACGTTTTTATTATTAAGTTTAGATAATAATTTATTTATCTCGTTTTTAAATTTTTTTTTGAATAAAGATTTATTTTTATTTAATTTTTTTTCGACATACCAATCACTAAAAAGTTTTGCTTCATTATATAAAATTTTATTTTTATATAATTCAAGTTTATAATTTTGATTTAAAAAATTTTTTATCTTTTTAGTTTTTATACTTTGTAATTTATTCAATATATGAATAATATTTTTAAAAAATGAATACTTATTTTTCTTTTTATTTTTTAAAATTTTAAATAATGAGACATTTCCGAAATCCTGAATTTCAATGAAGTTTTTTTTATAATTATGGCAAATCAGATTTGGTGCAGAAATTTTATTTTTTATTAAAATTTTGTTGACCGCATCATAAATTAATAAATTTTTCTTTTTTTCTTTTTTTGCATAAACAACTATAGAGTTATTTTTTTTACTTCTATAAAAAGTTCTGAATGATGCATCTCCTTTAATTTTTTGTAAATCTTTTGAAATTTTCATTCTAGTCTATTCTTAATCAATACCTGTGATTTCAACACTTCTATTATTTAGCTCATTTTCATAGTTAAATCTTAATACAATAATTTTTTCCTGAATATCTTTAACTAACTCTGGCCACTCAACAAAAGTAATTAAATTATTATCTTTTTCAAATATATTTAGATCATTAGTATCTCTTTTATTTTTAATCCTAAATAAATCGTAATGTTTTATCTTCTTAGAACCTACTTGATATTCATTTAATAAATTAAATGTTGGACTTGAAACTTCTGTAATTGGAAAATCTGAACTTTTTTGAAATTCATTAATCAAATATTTTATAAATGTAGTTTTGCCTACACCCATTTCACCATACAAAAATATAATTTCTCCACCTTGCAAAAAATTTTTAAAACTTTCTGCTAAAACTTTTGTTGTTTCTTCTGAACTTATATCGATCTTGCTATTTTTAATAGCGATAGGCATCTGGTTTGAATGGGCCTTCTGTTCCAACACTTATGTAATCAGCTTGTTCTTTTGATAATTTTGTTAATTTAGCCCCAACTTTTTTTAAATGTAATGTGGCTACTTTTTCATCCAAATGTTTTGGTAAAACGTAAACTTTGTTTTCATAATTTTTATGATTATGCCAAAGTTCTATTTGAGCAATTACCTGGTTGGTAAAAGATGCACTCATTACAAAACTTGGGTGTCCAGTTGCACATCCTAGATTAACTAATCTTCCCTCAGCCAAAAGAATAATTCTTTTTCTACTTGGCAATTCAATTTCATGTACCTGTGGCTTAACTTCTGTCCATTTATAATTTTTCAATGCCTCAACTTGAATTTCATTGTCGAAATGTCCAATATTGCATAAGATTGCTCTATCTTTCATATCTCTCATATGATCAGCTGTAACTATATCTTTATTTCCAGTTGCTGTAACAACTATGTCTGCTCTACTAATAGCTTCTTCCATTAAAACTACTTCATAACCTTCCATAGCTGCCTGAAGTGCACATATAGGATCTGCTTCTGTAACAAGAACTCTAGCACCACTTTGTCTTAGAGATGCAGCACTTCCTTTTCCAACGTCGCCAAAACCAGCAACTATTGCAATTTTACCCGACATCATAACATCAGTAGCTCTTCTGATACCGTCAACTAAACTTTCTCTACATCCATATAAGTTATCAAATTTAGATTTGGTTACAGAGTCATTAACGTTTATTGCAGGAACTAATAGAGAATTGTCTTTCTCCATTTTATTTAACGCTTTAATTCCAGTTGTAGTCTCCTCTGAAACACCTTTTATATCTTTCATTAAATCTTTGTATTCATTGTGTATGATGGCAGTTAAATCTCCCCCATCATCTAATAACATGTTGGGTTTCCAATCAGGTTTTCCAACTATTGTTTGTTTAATACACCATAAGTACTCTTCTTCTGTTTCACCTTTCCAGGCATAAACAGGAATTCCAGCTTTTGCTATTGCTGCTGCTGCATGGTCTTGTGTAGAAAATATATTACAAGATGACCATCTTACTTCTGCTCCAAGATCTACCAATGTCTCAATTAGGACTGCTGTTTGAATAGTCATATGAAGACATCCAATAATTCTAGCACCTTTTAAAGGTTTTTCTTTTGAATACTCTTCTCTTAATGCCATTAAACCCGGCATTTCGCTTTCTGCGATAGAAATTTCTTTTCTTCCAAATTCAGCTTGGGAAATATCTTTTACTTTAAAATCATCCATAGCGAGCTTTATACATTTAAGTTCTATTTTATCAACTAAAGATTACAAACTAGGAAATTGTATTTCTATCAATGCTCCTTGCTTATCTAGCCTATTAGATGCTTCGATTTTTCCATCATGAAGTTGGACTAAATTTTTTACAATATTCAGACCTAATCCTGAATGCTCACCAAAATTTTCTGGTCTATTGCTGTAAAAACGGTTAAAAATTTTTGTAGTATCTTTCTCTTTAAATCCCTGTCCTTCATCTAAAATTTTAACTGTAACTTTTTTTTCTAATCCATTTGAAACGTTTACAGTTACCTTGCTACCATCGTCACTAAATGAAATAGAATTATCTAATAAATTTGCAACGATTTGTTCAATCCTATTTTCAATTCCATTAATTAGATACTCTGACTTTCCATCGTTTTGATAGTTTATACTTATATTTTTTTTGAATTTATAAATGTTATTATAATCATCAACAACAGATTGAATAATTGGTTGTATATCTAATTTTTTCATTTGCTCTTTACTAAGAGCAACTTCATCTTTCAACATTTGTGAATAATCTGTGATTAATCTTTCAATTCTTTGTACATCGTGGGTAAGAATATCTAAAAGCTTATTCTGTTGATTTATATCTTTTGTATCTTTTAAAATTTCTGATGCACTTTTTAAAGATGCTAGAGGATTTCTTATTTCATGCACTAAGTCTGTTGAAAAATTTTCTGCATGAGAAATTCGTTTTTGTAATTCATTAGTCATATCCTCCATAGAATTAGATAATAATCCTAATTCGTCATTTCTATTCTTCAAATTTTCAATTCCTGTTTTACCAGGATTTTTTTCTTTTACTCTGATTGTGTATCCAACTAAATTTTGAATTGGTTTAATAAAATATCTACTAAGTACAAAAGAAAAAATTAAAATTACAAAACCAACTGATATTGCCGTTCTAATTACAAATGCTCTTCTTTCATCTATAGCTGTTTTAATTTCATTTGCGTTCTCAGAGATAACTATGAAACCTAAATCATTTTCATCACTTTTTACATTTTTTACTGTTGTAACTTTAAATTGATTTAAATTATCTTCTGTAAAAGTATAATAATTTCCATAGTTATCTGAATTGTTATACCTTTCTAACAAATCTTTAAATGAAGCTTTTGTTTCATTATTTTGAAAAGAATTATTTTCTTTGTTTTCATCTTCCTTAACTTCATCACTTAAACTTTCAAATTCAATTTTATCTAATCGTGTTGAAAAAGATCGTGGATCAAGATCTAAAGTATCGGTATCACCAATTAATTCTAATTCTTTATCAAAGAAAATAACTCTGTCTAAATTTTGAAAAATAAATCTTGTAGAAAATAAAAATTTTCTAATATCATTTTCCTGAAATTTTATATTTAATCTTTTAATATTATCAGTCGTATTATTAATAATATTAATATGATCTTCAGATTTTTTTTTTAATAAACTTGGTTCAATATTCGTAAGATAAGTAAGTGTAAATAAACCAATAATTGTAAATATTACAAAGTTTATGAAAAGAAATTTTTTAAGTATAGAAAGTGTCTTTAAGTATTTACTAAACATCAGCTAACATTCCATCTATATCCACTACCATATCTAGTTTCAATAGCTGAAAAATCAGGATCTACTTTTTTGAATTTTTTTCTTATTCTTTTCACGTGACTATCAATAGTTCTATCTTCAATATCCGTATCTTCTCTGTAAGCAATGTCCATTAGTTGGGCTCTTTCTTTGATGATCCCAGGCCTTTTTGCCAATTCTTTAACAATTAAAAACTCAGTAGTTGTTAATTTATCTGGTAACTGTTTGCCATTCCACTCACATTCAAGCTGAGATGGGTCAAGTTTTAATCTACCATGTGAAATTAAGCTTTTATTTTCTTCTAATGAATTGTTTGAATCTTTTTTTCTTAATTGAACTCTTATTCTTTCAATCAAAACTTTAATTGAAAATCCTCCAGATTTTTTTACAAAATCATCTGCACCTAATTTTAATCCAAGTAACTCATCAATTTCATCATCCTTAGATGTTAAAAATATTACAGGCAGAGAGGTTTTTTTTCGTAATTTTTTTAATAATTCTTCTCCATCCATTTTTGGCATTTTAATATCAATGACTGCTAAGTCAGGTGGCATTCTAGTAAGACCGATTAATGCACTCTCTCCATCAATATATGTTTGAACTTTGAATCCCTCTTTTTCTAAGGCAATACTAAGACTAGTTAGTATGTTTCTGTCATCATCAATTAAAGCTATAGTTTGTGTTTGCATTTTTATGTTTTATATAAAAATATTAAATTGTTCTAAATTAGGCAATCGAATATAATTAGTGAAGCATTCCCCAATTATCACCAACATTTACATCAACTGTTAAAGGGGTAGAAAAGGAATGATAATCACTTTGAGTAACACTGGTCATCTCATTCTGTATTAACTTGACCATTGCCTTTTCCTCTTTTTTTGGGACTTCAAAAATAAGCTCGTCGTGTATTTGAAGAAGTATTTTTGATTTCAAATTTTTTTCTTCATTTAATTTTTTATGTAATCTGATCATTGCTAACCTCATAACTTCAGATGCTGACCCTTGTATTGGAGCATTAATTGCTGCTCTCTCTTGAAAATTTCTTACATTAAAATTTTTATCATTTATTCCATTAAAATGAGATCTTCTTCCGAATATGTTATTTACATAGCCACTTTTTCTACAAAACTTAATTGTGCTATCCATATAAAATTTAATTTCGGGAAATTTAGCAAAATAAGCATTAAGAAATTCTTCTGCTTCATAATTAGAAACATTTATTTGTTTGGCTAAACCATACTGAGAAATTCCATAAATTATTCCAAAGTTAATTGCTTTAGCCTTCCTTCTGTGATCTTGATTTACCTTTTTGATATCAATATTAAATATTTGGCTAGCCGTTAATGAGTGAATATCCTCGTTATTTTTAAAAGCTTTTTTAAGTTCTTTAACATCTGCAAGGTCTGCTAAAATTCTCATCTCAATTTGATTATAGTCTGCTGATATCAATAAATGATCTTTTTTAGCCTTAAACGCTTTTCTTATATCTTTTCCATCTTCAGATTTAATTGGAATATTTTGCAAATTTGGATCACTTGAGGCCAATCTGCCTGTTGTTGTTGCTGCCAATAAAAAAGATGTATGAACCCTTTTTGTATTTGGATTAATATGCTCTGGCAAAGCATCGGAGTAAGTATTTTTTAATTTTGAAACCTGTCTCCAATCTAATACTAATTTTGGAAATTCATGACCTTTGAAGGCTAAATCTTCTAAAACACTTGCGCTTGTTGCAAAACTTCCCTTTTTTGTTTTTTTTGTCCCTGTAATCTTAAGATCATTATAAATAATTTCTCCTAATTGTTTTGGTGAAGCAATGTTAAATTCTTTCTTTGAAATCTTGAAAACTTCTTTTTCAATTTTTTTAATTTTCTTATCAAATTTAGAGGAAAGAGAATTTAAAAATTTACTATCTACTTCAACACCTTCAATTTCCATAAATGCGAGTATTTTAATTAGTGGTTTTTCAAAAATCTCATAGATATTAAATAATTTTTCAGATTTTAAACTTTTGACAAATTTTTTATATAACCTGAAGGTAACGTCTGCATCTTCTGCTGCGTAATTTTTTGCTGTTTCTAATTCTACTTCACTAAAATTTATTTCTTTTTTGCCAGTACCAACAATTTCTTTAAATGAAATTGTTTTATGTCCAAGATGGATATCCGAAAGGGTGTCCATGTTATGTCTGTTCTTTCCAGCATCCAAAACATAGGACATAAGCATGGTATCTTCCATTGATGAAAGTGAAATGCCAAGTTTGTAGAGAACTATAAAATCAAATTTAATATTTTGACCAATTTTTTTAACACTTGGATCCTCTAATAAATTTTTTAATTTATTGATAACACTATCTTTATTTAAACAATCCTGAGATTTATGACCAACTGGGATATAACAAGCTTTTCCAATTTTTGAACAAAGTGAAATTCCAACTAAATCAGCCTGATGGGGATCTAACGAACTTGTCTCTGTATCGACAGCAACTTCCCCCACTTCCTCTGCTTCTTCTATCCACTCATCAATTTCATCAATATCCGTAATTAGATGATAGTCTTTATTATTTATTGGTTTTTGTTTTTCAGTAGATTTTAAATTATTTTCAGATCCAGATAACTTTGGTTCACCATAAGCTGAAATTGCAGAACTTAATAATCTATTAAATTCCATTTCTCTTAAAAATTTATACAGTTTATCTTTATCAACCTCTTTGAGTTTAAATTCTGTTAAGTTTTTATTTACTGGAGACTTGTTGTCTAGAGTCACAAGTTTTTTACTAATTAAAGCTTTATCTTTATTCTCTATTAAAGTTTCTCTTCTTTTGTTCTGTTTAATCTCATGGGCAGAGTCTAATAATTTTTCTAGATTGCCATACTTATTAATTAATTCTGCGGCTGTTTTCACTCCTATTCCTGGAACACCAGGTACATTGTCACTACTATCGCCTGCTAAAGATTGAACATCTATAACTTTTGAAGCATCAACACCAAACTTTTTAATCACATCGTCCTCTGTGATAAATTTATTTTTCATGGGATCAAAAATTCGAACGCCTTTTTTATAAAGCTGCATTAAATCTTTGTCGGATGAAACGATTGTAACTTTAGCTCCTTTTTTAAGAATTTGATCAACATATGTGGCTATTAAATCGTCAGCTTCATAGTTTGGTAAATCCACAGAAGGTAAATTAAATGCTAAAACTGATTTTCTAATATATTCAAATTGAGGTGCCAAATCATCAGGGGCTTCAGATCGATTTGCTTTATAATCACTATAAATTTCATTTCTAAAGGTCTTTCTGGCTGAGTCAAAAATTACTGCAAAATGAGTTGGTTTTTGTAAATTTTGATCAGATTTTGAATCCTCTAATAATTTAAACAACATGCTACAAAATCCACTAACAGCACCTGTAGGTAGCCCATCACTTTTTCTAGTTAATGGTGGTAGGGCATAATAAGCTCTAAAAATATAGCCAGAGCCATCAATTAAATAAAAATGATCTGTTTTTTGTATTTTATTCATGAGGATTAACAAATATTACATTGCTAACAATTTCTGTATATAAAAAAATAAAATTAAATCTTAAGGCTAATATAGCTAGATTATTTTTTATATTTTGAGTATTATTTTAATATGGAACTTACAAAAAACTTAACACAAACAAAAATCATAAAATCTTTATTAGCAGTAATTCTAGGTTCAATTGCTTTAACTATTTCTGCAAAAATTAAGATTCCATTTTATCCAGTTCCAATGACAATGCAGACATTTGTTGTGTTATTCTTAGGTGTAAGCTTAGGTTATAAAATTGGTTTAGCTTCTGTAGGCTTGTATTTGTTAGAGGGTATTGTAGGATTACCAGTATTTTCAAACTCCCCAGAAAAAGGAGTTGGTATAGTCTATTTTACTGGTCCAACGATGGGATATTTAATTGGTTTTTTAACTGCTTGTTATTTAGCATCAAAAATTAATACAAAAGATAGTTTAATAAATATTTTAACTAAATTAGTTATTGCAACCTCTACGATTTATATCTTGGGTTTAATATGGCTAGGTACTTTAATTGGTTGGGATAAACCAATATTCTCACTAGGTGCAAAACCTTTTTTATTAGCAGAATTATTTAAAATTATTATTTTAGCTTTAGTTACTAAACAAATAATTAAAATTAGAAATATTATCTAGGAGATCTTTTAGATAGAATTCTTTGAAGAGTCCTTCTATGCATCTTCAATCTTCGAGCTGTTTCGGAAACATTCCTATTACATAATTCAAATACTCTATGGATATGTTCCCATTTAACTCTATCAGCTGACATTGGATTTTCTGGTGGTGCTGCTTTTTTAGCTGGATCTGCCAACAATGCTTTTTCCACATCTTCTGCATCTGCTGGTTTTGCTAAGTAATCAATCGCGCCTTCTTTAATTGCAGCAACTGCAGTTGGAATATTTCCATACCCAGTTAACATAATAATTCGGCTTTCATTGTTTGAAGATTGAATTTCTTTGACGACCTCAAGACCATTACCGTCTCCAAGTCTTAAATCTACAACCGCAAAACCTGGTTTTTTACTTTTTACAGACTCAATACCTTTTTTTACACTCTCAGCTTGAAAAACTTCAAAGCCCTTTTTTTCCATCGCTCTTGCAAGTCTTTCTCTAAAAGGATTATCGTCATCTGCAATTAGAAGCGATTTATTTTCAAAATCACTTAAATTTTGTAATTTGGCTTCGCTTTTCATCACCCACATATGGGGTCTAAATCTAATATTACAATACATGAAAAATACGCATATCAGGCTTGAATTATTTACTTTACATTGCCTACGTTTACTTTATATGCCTCAAATTATTAAAGTTTTATTAAAAACTTTTTTTTATTAAATTTTTTTTTGGAGGCATATGAAATGCAAAAATTTAAGTCAGTTGAAGAACTTATAAATCAGCTGAAACCTGAAAAGCCTGTTTATTGTATTAGGAAGAAATCCATAGAGTCTTCGGTTAAATTTTTCTTAGATAAATTCCCTGGAAAAATATTATATGCAGTTAAAACAAACCCACATCCTGAAGTTATTCAAACTATTTTAAATAATGGTGTAAACCAATTTGATGTTGCCTCGATAGAGGAAATTAAGGCCATAAGAAAAATAACTCAAAATGCAAAATGTTCTTACATGCATACAGTAAAAAGTAGAGAAAGTATAAAAGAGGCCTATTTTAATTATGGTGTAAAAACCTTCTCATTAGATACAAAAGAAGAGTTAATTAAAATTATTGAAAGCACAAATAATGCAAAAGATTTAGAATTATTTGTAAGAGTTGCTGTTTCAAATGAGCATGCTGAAATTGATTTATCTAAAAAATTTGGAGCACTAACATCTGAAGCTGTGGGATTGCTAAGATTAGTAAAACAATATGCAAAAAAAATTGGATTAAGTTTCCATGTTGGATCACAGTGTATGCACCCAATTTCATACGCTAAAGGTATAAATGAGATTGGGAATATAATTAAAAAAACAAAAATAATACCTAATACAATAAATGTTGGTGGTGGATTTCCAACAATTTATCCAGATTTAATTCCTCAATCATTAGATGAATACTTCAATGAAATTAAAAAAAGTTTATCTAATTTAAAATTAGAAAAGTTACCAGAGATAATTTGTGAACCAGGAAGAGCATTGGTTGCAGAAAGTGGTTCAACAATTGTTAAAGTTAATTTAAGAAAAAAACAAAAACTTTATATAAACGATGGAACATATGGAACCTTATTTGATGCAGGGACACCTAACATAGTTTATCCATCTAAAATGATTAAAGAAAATTCAAATAAAATAATCTCAAAAAAAATGACTGCTTTTGATTTCTTTGGTCCTACTTGCGATAGCATGGATTATATGAAAGGACCTTTTGTATTACCAAATAATATTAAGGAAAATGATTACATAGAACTTGGTCAACTTGGAGCATATGGATTAACTTTTAGAACACAATTCAATGGTTACTATTCAGATGAAATTTATGAAGTTGAAGATAAACCAATAATGTCAATGTATGAAAAAGACGTTAACAGCGCTCATATGGTTGCTTAATGCCAGACCAAAAAAATCCAGGACATAACAGTAAAAGAGATTTTTTAAAAAATCCTGTCGAACATATAGATATTACTTCATTTGACTCTAGAACAATTATTTCTTCAATGGAGAAAATGTCATTTGTATCTAGAGAAACTGCAAATGCAGCGAACATTTACAACGAAATGCTTAAAGATAAGGAATGTACAATTTTTCTTACTTTAGCAGGATCAACATCTGCAGCAGGATGTATGAATATTTATAAAGATCTTGTTAAATACAATATGGTTGATGCAATTGTAGCAACAGGGGCATCAATTGTAGATATGGATTTTTTTGAAGCTCTTGGATTTAAACATTATCAGGGATCTCAATTTCAAGATGATACTGAATTAAGAGACAACTATATTGATAGAATTTACGACACATATATCGACGAAGAAGAGCTTCAAATGTGTGATAAAATTATTTGCGAAATAGCAGATACTTTAGAACCAAGAAGTTATACTTCGAGAGAGTTTATTTTAGAAATGGGAAAATATTTAAAAAAAAATTCAAAAAAGAAAGACTCTTTAATTGAAACAGCTTTCGATAATAATGTTCCAATTTTTTGTCCAGCTTTCACAGATTCAAGCGCAGGTTTTGGTCTTGTAATGCATCAAGAAAAAAATCCAAAAAAACATATGACTATAGACTCAGTTAGAGAATTTAGAGAACTAACTGAAATTAAAATCAAATCAAAAGGTTCTGGTTTATTTATGATTGGTGGAGGAGTTCCTAAAAATTTTATTCAAGACACTGTTATTTGTGCTGAGCTTCTTGGTAAAAATGTAGATATGCATAAGTATGCTGTACAAATTACAGTTGCTGATAGTAGAGATGGTGCATGTAGTAGTTCTACTTTAAAAGAAGCAAGTTCTTGGGGCAAAGTGGATATCACTAAAGAACAAATGGTATTTGCTGAAGCAACAAGTGTATTGCCATTAATAGCTAGCGATGCTTACCACAAAGGTGAGTGGAAAAATAGAGAACGAAAAAACTTCTCAAAATTATTTATATAAAATTGAAATATTTATCAAACAAACATGGTTTCTTAGGAATTGATAATACATTCAACTTCAAAGAAAAAGTAGTAGTTGTTCCATTTGGACTTGAAAAAACAGTTAGTTATGGTGGTGGAACAAAAAATGGACCAAAAGAAATTATCAAAGCTTCTCACCAAGTTGAACTTTATGATGAGGAACTAAATTGTGAACCTTACAAAAAAATAGGTATCAAGACATTAAAACCATTCAAAATTGATAAAAATATCAAAGTAGCATTAAATAAAATTTCTAAAATCAATGGGGAAATTTTAAATAAAAAACTATTTCCAATGACTTTTGGTGGAGAACATTCAATTACACCAGGATGCATTGTTCCTTTTACAAAGAAATATAAAAATATTTGTCTTTTACATTTTGATGCGCACGCAGATTTACGTGAAAGTTATAATGGTGAAAAATTTTCACACGCATCGGCAATAAGAAGGTGTTTAGATTATAAAAATGTGTCTTTAATTTCTTTTGGAATTAGAAATATATCAGAAAGTGAGATTCCATTTTTGAAAAAAAATTCAAATAGAATAGATATCTTCTGGGCAAAAGATAAAAAAAAATGGAATTTAAATAAATTTAAAAAATTGATAAAAAATAAGACTGTTTACTTAACGTTTGATGTAGATGGATTAGATTCAAGCATTATGCCTGCTACCGGAACACCTGAACCAGGTGGATTGTTGTGGGACGAGACATTAGAGATAATTAGAGTTGCAGCAAAAAATTCAAATATAGTTGGAGCTGACATTAATGAACTTTCTCCAATTAAAGGATTTAACTCCTATAATTTTCTTGTTGCTAAATTAGCTTATAAAATTTTGTCTTATAAATTTTTGTATTAGACTTTAATTGGCTTAAATATTTTTAATAACATTCTAAATGGTATTAACATTATCAGTGCTACCAATAACTTAACACCTAAATCACCTAAGGACAAAGTTACCCAAGGAACTCCTGTTCCATAAAATGATATTGAGAAAAATAAAAAAGTATCAATAGTTGAGCCAATTAATGATGAAGTTAGAGGTGCAACAAACCACTGTTTTTTTCTTAAACGATCAAATATTTGAATATCTAGCAATTGGGCTGTAAGGAAAGCAATTCCAGATCCAACTGCAATTCTTATAGAAATTAAATCTTCGAAGTTTGTTGAGAAAAATAGAGTAAAAATAATTCCTATAAAAAAACCAAAATAAACTATTTTTCTCGCAATTATTTTTCCATAAGATCTATTTGCTAAGTCAGTTATCAAAAAAGCTACAGGATAACTAAAAGCTCCATAAGTAAGAATTTCATTTAATCCATAATAATTTATTGGAAATTGAACAAGATAGTTTGAGGATAAAACAACCACACCCATCATTAAAGATAGGCTGATAAAAAATTTATTCATTAAGCAGATTTAGCTACTGGCTTTTTTTTATATGGCGATTTTAATAAAATAACTTTTTTAAGTTTTTTTAATCTTGGTGAAATATTTTTATTTTTTACAGTTTTTAAGAACTCGTCAAAACTACCTTTTTTATCAACTGATCTTACTCCTGAATTACTAACAGTTAGTTTCAAACTTCTTCCAGCAAGCTCACTTGTAAATTTTACTTTTTTTAAATTGGGTAAAAATCTTCTTTTAGTCTTATTGTTAGCATGACTAACATTATGACCTTTCATAGGAATTTTACCAGTTAGTTCGCATTTTTTCGACATAATTTCAGTGACTATATAAGGGGAGATATTAAGGGCGTCAAGTTTATTAAAATTAAGAAAAAGTTTTATTTCCAACGATTTCTGAAATATTTTTCACCCCATCTCTAAGAAATAATTCTTTTAGCTCTTTTTTAATGTTTGCAGCAATGTTAGGTCCTTGAAATACCATTCCGGTATACAATTGAATATAATCTGCCCCTGACAAAAATTTATCATATGCAGACTTTCCTGAGTCTATACCTCCTACCCCAATTATTTTAATTCTACCATTTAACAATTTAAAGAATTGATTAATGAGTAAATTTGATTTTTGTTCAATCGGCTTTCCTGATAAGCCTCCTTTTTGATAACGTTGAATATTTTTTAAATCATCCCTAGTACTTTCTGATGTATTTGAAATAATTATTGCAGATATTTCATTTTCTAAAAGAATCTCTGATATTAATTCGATTTGCTTTAAATCAATGTCTGGAGAAATTTTAACTACGATTGGAATGTCAGTTTTCAATTCATTTTTCTTATCTTTAATTGATTTTAATAATTCTTTTAATTTATTTCCATCATGAAAATTTCTTAAATTTTCAGTATTAGGAGAAGAAATATTTATTGTAATATAATCAGCAACTTCATAAAATTTTTCTAATCCAATTAAATAATCATTCAATCGATTATCAGAGTCTTTATTTGGTCCAACATTTACTCCAAGTATTCCAATTTTTTTATTTGATTTTATTCTATTTAAAATAGTTTCAGATCCTTGATTGTTGAATCCCAGTCTATTAATTAACGCTTGATCTTCAACTAATCTAAATACTCTTGGCTTTTCATTGCCATATTGTTTTAAAGGAGTAACAGTTCCAACTTCAACAAAACCAAATCCCAATTTAAACAAAGGATTGTAAACTTCTGCATTTTTGTCAAAACCAGCAGCTATTCCTATTGGATTACTTAAATCTTTGCCAAATATTTGTGTTCTAAAAATAGGATCATTTTTATTTTCATCAAATACATTTGATACTAAATTAAATTTTAAAGATTGAATTGCTAGAGTATGCGCTTTTTCTGGATCTAATTTGAAAATTAAAGATCTTAAATTTGAATACATTATTTGAGTTTACTCATTATAAGGTCTTTTGTTTCATTAACACCAAAAAAACTTATAAAAAATCCCATTCTTGGTCCATTTTCATCACCAAAAACTACCTCATAAATAAGTTTAAACCAATCTCTTAAATTTTCAGCATAACCATTTTCTTTTCCAGTAGAATAAATCAAAGTTTGAATTTCCTCTGGTGACATCTGATCATTGCATTTTGCTAAAGTTGAAATTAAAGCTTCAAGAGCTTTTTTTTCATCTTCAGAAGGTGTTTTGTATTTTTTTTGAGACTTAATTACATCATTAAAATATTTAATTGCGTAACCTACTAATCCATCAAAAATAGGAAAATTAGTTTCTTCAATATTGGGTTTGTATTTTTTTACAAATTTCCATAATAAATCTTTACTATCTGCATTACTTGTTTCAACTAAGTTCAATAACATTGAAAAACTCATAATCATGTCTTCTTTTGGAATACTCCCATTGTGGACATGCCACACTGGATTCATTACTAATTGCTGCTCAGTCTGTTTTTTAGATTTTTCAATGTTATCCAAATATTCATCTACTGCTTTTGGAACTATTTCTTTATAAAGTTTTTTAGCTCTTTTTGGATTTTGATACATATATAGAGATAAACTTTCTGGTGAAGCATACTTCAACCATTGATCAATAGTTATTCCATTACCTTTAGATTTTGAAATTTTCTCACCTTTTTCATCTAAAAAAAGTTCATATGCAAATCCTGATGGATTCTTTTTACCTAACAAATTAATGATTTTTGTAGATAAAATTGCACTTTCAATCAAATCCTTACCATACATTTCAAAATCAACATCTAAAGCAAACCATCTCATTGCCCAATCTACTTTCCATTGTAATTTACAATTTCCGTCTAAAATACTGCTCTCTAATTTTTTACCTTTATTATCGAATATTATTTTAGAATTAGACTGATCAATTTCTATAACAGGTATCTCCAAAACATGACCTGTGTCAGGACATACTGGTAAAAAAGGACTGTATGTTTTTTGTCTTTCTTTTCCTAGTGTTGGTAAAATAATATTCATTATTCCTTCATAATTTTCTAAAATGATTTTCAAAGTAGGATTAAAAAATCCTGCCTTGTACAAAGATGTGGAACTTTTAAAATTATATTTAAAATTAAAACTGTTTAAAAAATCCTTCAGCATTTCATTATTATGTTCTCCAAAACTATTAAATTTTTGAAAAGGATCAGGTACTTGTGTTAAAGGTTTGTGAAGGTTTTGTTGCAACAATTCTTGGTTAGGAACATTATCTGGAACTTTTCTTAAGCCATCCATGTCATCTGAAAATGTAATAATTTCTGTTGGTAAATCTGTGAGTTGATTAAGTGCATTAACCATCATTGAAGTTCGTGCAACTTCTCCGAAAGTTCCTATATGAGGTAATCCACTTGGACCATATCCTGTTTGGAGAGTAATCTTACCTTTTTTTTCAATAAAAGCTTTTCTTTCACGAAGCATTTTTTTAGCTTCAACAAAAGGCCAAGCACTTGTCTTTTCTAGGACATCTTTTTTAATCATGAATTGCTCTTTTTAACCTTAAACTAGTGATTATATTAATTCTTATAGAGTTGAAATTTATTTACCATAAAATATTGTTCTTTCAAAATGTCTAATTACAAAACTGTTTTTTTTACGCTTGGAATTCTGCAAATAATATTGGGTGTATCAATGTTCATCCCAATTATAGTACAATTCTTTTACTCAGAGATAGACTCATCTTTCTTTGGCTCATCTATTGTAACCATAATCTTTGGAACTTTATTTTTTTTATCAAATTTAGATCACGATAAAAAACTTAATCTACAACAAGCTTTCTTATTAACTGCACTATCTTGGATTAGTATTGCAGTATTTGGATCTTTACCTTTTGTATTCTCTAGTATTGAGCTTTCAATTACAGACTCTTTTTTTGAAAGTATGTCAGGAATTACTACAACTGGATCTACAATTATTTCAGATTTAGAGAACGCACCAAAAGGCCTTCTTTTATGGAGAGCTATTTTACAATGGCTAGGTGGAATTGGAATAATTGTAATGGCGATTACTTTAATGCCTATAATGAATGTTGGAGGTATGCAATTATTTAAAATTTCAAGTAATGACTCTTCAGAAAAAATACTCCCTAAGTCAAAAGAAATAGCACTTAGACTAATTTATATTTACTCAGGATTAACAGGCCTTTGTGCAGTCACTTATTGGATATTTGGTATGGGTAAATTTGACAGCTTAACCCACTCAATGACTACAATTGCTACTGGAGGCTTTTCTAACTACAATGAGTCAATTGGTTACTTTAATAGCTTGCCAATTGAGATTTCATCAATGTTTTTTATTATATTGGGAAGTATTCCTTTTATTGCTTACATTAAATTTATAAGTGGAAACAAAAAAATTTTTTTAAATGATATTCAAATCAAAACCTTTTTAAAAATTATAATATTCACTGTTATAATTTTATCTATTTACTTATTATTTTCTAACCAAGAAAACTTTAGTTTAAGATCAATATTTTTTAATACTATATCAATCCTGAGTGGTACTGGTTATGTAAACGCAGAATTTGATAAATGGGGCAGTTTTCCTATAACCCTGTTTCTTGCACTGATGTTTATAGGTGGATGCGCGGGTTCTACAGCTTGTGGTGTAAAAATATTTAGAATTCAAATTCTTTATCTATTTATTCTAAACCAATTAAAAAAAATAATTTATCCTAAAGGGGTATTTGTAATTAAGTATGATCAAAGTGCAGTTGATGAAAAGTTTATAGCTTCAATTATTTCATTTATTTATTTTTATATCGTAATATTTTTTGTTCTTACTACATTGTTATCCTTAACTGGTTTAGATTTTATTACCGCCATCTCAGGTGCTGCTACATCTATTTCAAATGTTGGACCTGGTCTGGGTCCAATAATTGGCCCAAATGGAGATTTTTCTTCATTACCAGATCTTTCTAAATGGATTTTAACAGTTGGCATGATTTTGGGTAGACTTGAGCTATTTGCAATATTAGTATTATTTTTACCATCATTTTGGAAAAATTAATTATGTCTGAAATAAAAAAAACATCCTGGTTAGAATCCATCTCAGTTTACAAAGATATCCGAATGCTACGAATTTTATTACTTGGTGCAATCAGTGGATTTCCTTGGGTCTTGATTGCAAGTAGTTTAAGTCTTTGGTTAAAAGAAGAAGGATTAAGTAGATCTACTATTGGATGGGCAGGACTAATTTTTGGAGTTTATGCTTTTAATTATCTTTGGGCACCAATTATAGATAGAATTCAAATTCCTTTCTTAACTAAAAAATTAGGTCACCGAAGAGGATGGATTGTTTTAATGCAATTAGTAATTCTATTAAGTTTACTAGTTTGGAGTATTATAAATCCTACAGAAAACTTAGCGTTAATAATTACAGTTGGATTGATCATCGCTATTGCATCAGCAACTCAAGACATAACAGTAGATGCATTAAGAATTGAACAAATTAAAGAAAATGAGGGAAAATCAATGGCAGCAGGTGCTGCTATGGCTGTAGTTGGTTGGTGGACAGGCTACAAATTAGGTGGTGTAGTTGCTTTATTTACTGCAGAGTTCTTTGAAAATATTGGTATCCAAGATTACTGGCAAGCGACTTTTTTAATATTAGGTGTTCTAATTATTTTAATGAATATTGCTCTGATGTTTGTTCACGAACCAGTAGAAACTGACAGACAATCAAAACAAAAGGAAACTGATAACCTAATTAAAGGTAAACTAGGATCTAACAATATTATTACAACTTTTGTTGCCTATATAACTGGAACAATTGGTGGGCCTATTATTAGCTTCTTTAAAAAAAATGGTTTTGCCATAGCTGCAGGAATTTTAGGATTTGTCTTTTTATTTAAAATTGGAGAAGCATTCATGGGTAGAATGTCGATTGTATTTTATAAAGAAATAGGCTTCTCAAAAGGACAAATAGCAATTTATTCAAAAGGATTAGGTTGGATCACAACTGTCGTATTTACTTTAATTGGTGGGGTAATGGCCATGAGGGCTGGAACTATAAAAACTATGTTCTTTGCTGGAGGATTAATGGCGATTACAAACCTGTTATTTGCTGTCTTAGCATGGACTGGTAAATCTGAACTATTATTTGCAATAGCAGTTATTGCTGACGATATTACTGCAGCTTTTGCAACTGTTGCTTTTGTAGCTTTTATTTCTTTACTTGTTGATCGAACATATACAGCAACACAATATGCATTACTTGCATCTATAGGTACTGCTGGGAGGACAACTTTAGCATCATCATCAGGAGCTTTGGTGGATTGGTTAAACGGAGATTGGGGAACATTTTTTGTCTTAACAACAATTATGGTAATTCCTTCACTAATATGTTTATGGATGATAAAAAATAAAATTAAAATTGGTGCAAAATAAATTTTATTTTACAGGAAGTTTTTCTAATATTTATAAGAAATCCTCTAAATTTTCAGAAGTAACTTCACAAATATTGTATGGCGAGAAATTTAAAATTTTATCTAAAACTAAAAATTGGATAAAAATAAAATCTAGTTTTGATAATTATACCGGGTACATTCAAAATAAAAATTATTCAAAAGAATTTAAAGCTAATTATAAGGTAAGTAGTTTAAAAGCAAATATCTATAAAAAACCAAATATAAAAACTAACATTTTTCTGTCTTTTGGATCAAAGTTGTCAGTTAAAGAAACTAATAAAAATTTTGCCAGAATTGATAAAAATAAATGGATTAAAAAAAAAGATATAAAAAAAATAAATTATAAAGAAAACAACTTCATTAAAATCTTTAAAAAATTTTTGAATATAAAATATATCTGGGGTGGAAAAAATTATAGAGGAATAGATTGCTCAGCCTTATTACAAATATTTTACTATTATAATAATAAGTTTTTTCCTAGAGATACGAAAGATCAAATCAAATATTTAAAAGCAAACATAAAAAGAAATTATCAAAAGGGAGACATCATTTTTTGGAAGGGGCATGTTGCAATGTGTTTAAATTCCAAGCAATTAATACATGCATATGGGCCTGAAAAAAAAGTATTGATCATGCCTATAATTAAGACAATTAGAAGAATTGAAAATACAGCTAAACTTAAAGTTAAAAAAATAGCTAAAATTAAAATTTAGCTTCTTCCAAAATCTGGCTTATTAATATCTTGTTTGAGTTTGATTATTTTTGATCTGACTTTTTTAGTTTCAATAAGCTTGTTAATAATAGATTTATTATTTTTTGAATTAATATCAGATTTAAATGATTTTAAATTTTTAATAAATAAATCAATAGCATTTGAAATATTTTTGTTGTTGTTGAAAAAAATATCTCGCCACATAATCTCATTAGAAGCTGCTATTCTTGAAAAATCCCTTAGTCCTCCTGCACTATATTTAATTAAATCATAGCTTTGTTTTTTCTCAAAATCTTGAGCTGACTTAACTAAATTATATGCAATTAAGTGAGGCAAATGACTAGTTATTGAAAAAATTTTATCATGTTTTTCAGGTGACATGATTGTTACTTTTGATCCAATTTTCTCCCAAAATTTTTTTAGAAAATTCAAATTTTTTTTGATTGTATTCTTTTCTTTAATTAAAATACACCATCTACCCTCGAACATATTACTCTTTCCATGCTGAGGTCCACTTACTTCAGAACCAGCAATTGGATGACTGGAAGTCCATGCAATTCCTTTTTTTAAAAATTTTTTTATTATTTTTGATGATTCAATTTTTGAAGAACCAACATCAGTAATTAATGTGTTAGGTGAAATATAATTATTTATTTTCATAATTATATTTTTGTATTCACTCATAGGTGTACAAAAAATAATAAAATTAGATTTTGCTACAGCTTCTTTTAATGAACTAACTACTTTTCCAGGTAATTTAAGATTTTTAACTCTTGATATATTCTTTTTTGACTTTTCATAAATATATATCTTATCTGCTAGTTTATTTTTGTGTATAGATCTTAAAACTGAAGATCCAAGTAAACCACACCCTATGATTAAAATATTTTTCATTTAATTAAAAATCTTTTTCACTGCATTCATGAATATTAAATTTTCTCTAGATGAGCCAATAGTTAATCTCAATTTGTTTTTAATATGATAACCATCTTCAGTAGATCTTAATATAATTCCTTTATTTTTTAATTTTTTGTAAAGAAAATTTGCTGAATATTTACAGTCATCAAAATTTAATAGTAAAAAATTTGCTGATACAGCGTTTGAAAAAATATTATATTTTTCGAGAAATTTTTTTAATCTATTTGCATAATTTAAATTATGTCTAATAGACTTCTGAATAAATTGCTTATCCTTCAAAGACTCTGCGGCCGCAACTTGGGCCAAACCATTTACATTAAAAGGTGGTTTAATAACATTTAACGCTCTAATTATTTGTTTCGATCCATATCCCCAGCCAATTCTTAATGAGGCCAAACCAAACATTTTAGAAAATGTTCGTAATATAAATACGTTGTCTTTGTTTTTAAATAATTCTAAACCAGAGCTGTAATCATCATTTTTCATATATTCTGAATACGCATCATCAATTACTAATAAAATATTTCTATTCAATTTTCTTCTGAGTTCTAATGTCTCTTTTTTAGTTAAATATGTTCCTGTTGGATTGTTTGGATTTGCAATAAAAACTATTTTGGTTTTCTTAGATACTTTCTTCAATATTTCTTCAATTGAAACTTTAAGATTATTTTCTTTTGCAAATACAACTTTTGCACCAACAATTTTTGCATAAATCCTGTACATTAAAAAGCTATATTGAGGAACAATCACTTCATCCATTGGATATAGATATAATTGACATAACATTTGAATTACCTCGTCAGAACCTGCTCCACATATTATTTTATCAAAATTGCATTTATACGCTTTAGATATTGCCATTTTAAGATTGGTAGACTTTCCATCTGGATATTTATCTAATACTAAATTTTTTTGAGATATTGCTTTTTTTGCTAATGGGCTCATCCCTAAAGCAGACTCATTAGCTGACAATTTAATGATCTTTTTAATTTTGTTAATTTTAGATTTGCCAGGCTTATAAGCTTCTATATTAAATTTTTTAAATTTAGGCGTGCTCATTTTTTTTATTTTTATGAGCTCTTTATAGATAAAAAAACAAATATTTATAGAGAATATGATCTTATTTTAAAAAATTGACATAAATTACAAGTTCTTGTACAAAATTTATGCGCTGATTTAACTGAATTGCGAGCGCTTAAAAAAAACCGCTAAAATAGTTTTTTTTCTCACAATTCATCTAAAGGCTTTAAAATGAATACAGAAAAAAATATTAAGACATTAATTGTAAAAAAACCTCTTAAATTAGATTGTGGTAAAACTATAAACAATTTTCCAATTGCATTCGAAACTTATGGGTCTTTAAATGAGAATAAAGACAATGCTATATTAGTATTTCATGCACTAACTGGAGATCAATTTGTAACTGGTTTAAATCCTGTTACTAAAAAAGACGGTTGGTGGAGTTTTGCTGTAGGTCCAGACAAAGCAATAGATACCAATAAATATTTTGTTATTTGTTCAAATGTAATTGGTGGATGTATGGGATCTTATGGACCAAGCCATAAAGATCCTGAAACACAGAAAACTTTTGGAACTGATTTTCCAGTTATTACAATTAATGACATGGTGAATGCACAATATAATTTACTTGAACACTTTGGAATTGATAAACTATTTGCAATTACCGGAGGTTCAATGGGAGGTATGCAAGTTCTTCAATTTATCACCAACTTTCCTGATAAAGCTAAAACTGTTATACCCATTGCTACAACTTCAAGTCATTCAGCACAAAATATTGCTTTTAATGAACTAGGAAGACAAGCAATCACTGCTGACAGCGATTGGAAAGATGGAAATTATGAAGCTAATAACACCAACCCAGGTAAAGGGCTTGCTGTTGCAAGAATGGCAGCTCATATAACTTATCTCTCAAAAAAAGGTTTGCAGGAAAAGTTTGGGAGAAAATTGCAAGAAAGAGAAGATTTGAAATTTGGTTTTGATGCAGATTTTCAAATTGAGAGTTATTTGAGATACCAAGGATCTGTGTTTGTAGATAGATTTGATGCAAACAGTTACCTCTACATAACTAGGGCTATGGATTATTTTGATTTAGTTAAACAATATAATGGAAATTTGTCTGATGCATTTAAAAATACAAAAGCTAAATTTTTTGTTATTTCTTTTACTTCTGATTGGCTTTATCCAACCCAAGAAAATAAAGATATTGTTATAGCTTTAAATTCTATTGGAGCAGATGTTGGTTTTGTAGAAATTGTATCTGATAAAGGTCACGACTCTTTTTTATTAGATGTACCCGATTTTTTAAATGCTCTGAAGAATTTCTTAGACAAATCTTATATAGAATTAAAAAATGAAAAATGAATTTAAAGTAATATCGGATTTAATTGAGGATAATAAAAAAGTTTTAGATGTAGGTTGTGCAGATGGAACTTTGATGCAATTTTTAAAAGAACATAAAAATATAAATGTAAGAGGGCTAGAAATTTCTAAGGAAAAAGTACAAGAATGTATTGCAAAAGGATTAACTGTAATAGAAGGTAACGCAGAGAAAGACTTAAAACAATTTCCTGATAAATCGTTTGACTATGTAGTATTGAGTCAAACACTCCAAGCATTTTTAAGCCCTGAAATTGTTTTAGATGAACTTTTAAGAGTTGGAAAAAAAGCAATTGTAACGATACCAAATTTTGGTAATTGGCAAGTTAGATTGCATCTATTATTTAAGGGCACAATGCCAATAACAAAATCTTTGCCAGAACAATGGCACAGTACACCTAATTTACATATGTGCACAATTAAAGATTTTGTAAATTTTATAAAATTTAAAGAAATTAAAATGATAAAAACTTTAGCTTTAAATAGTAACAACACTTCAAATATAACAAATAGTAATTTAGGAACTAAAAATTTATTTGCTGATCTTGGAATATTTTTAATAGAAAAATAAATGAAAGTTGAAATTATACCGTGCCTACAAGATAATTATAGTTATTTAATTATTGATAATGAAAAACAGGAAGCATGTGTTGTTGATCCAAGTGAAGCTAAACCAATAATCAATTACTTAAACGATAAAAATATTAAATTAAAATATATCTTAAATACTCATCATCATTATGATCATGTTGGGGGTAATACTGAATTAAAAAAAAAATTTGGATCTGTTGTTTTAGGATTTAATGGAGATGCAAAAAGGATACCAGAGATTGATATCTTGTTAAAAGATAATGAAATTTGGAATAGTGGAAATTTTAAAGCTAAAATTATTCATATCCCTGGACACACAACAGGACATATTTGTTTTTATTTTTTTGAAGAAAACTTACTATTCACCGGAGATACTCTCTTCTCACTTGGATGTGGTAGAATTTTTGAGGGTACATATGAACAAATGTATAACTCTTTAAGTAAATTAAAATCTTTACCTAAAGAAACAAAAATCTATTGTGGCCATGAATATACTTTAAATAATTCAAAATTCTGCTTAAAACATGATTCTGAAAACTCTTCTTTGTTAAAGAAAATAGAATTTATAAAACAACAAAGAAATAATAATTTACCTACTATTCCATCAACCTTACAAGATGAAATTGATTGTAATATTTTTTTAAGAGCTAATGACCTAAAATCCTTTTCAAAATTAAGGGATTTAAAGGATAATTTCTAACTAATTCAGCTTGACTATGGGCTTCCGGTAACTATATTGCGATTACTTAAATTTAATATTCATACTATGTCATACGCAGTAATAAAAACAGGTGGTAAACAGTACAAAGTTAAATCTGGTGAGATAATAAAAATTGAAAAATTACCAGATTCAAAGCCTGAGACTAAGATAGAATTTAATGAAATCCTAGCATATGGGGATGATAAAAATATTGAAGTTGGAACTCCTAATGTTGAAGGTGCTAAGGTAGAGGCAGATTTAATTAAAAATAGTAAAAATAGAACAATTCTAATTTTCAAAAAAAGAAGAAGACAAAATTCAAGAAGAAAAAATGGACACAGACAACAATTTTCTTTGATAAGAATTAACAAAATTTTTTCAAAAGATGGTAAAGTATTATCTGAAGCTGAAAAAATTAAACCAGCTCCCAAAAAAGAAGAAGTTAAGGAAGCTGGAAGTAAATAGTTATTAGGTAAATTATGGCAACAAAAAAAGCAGGTGGATCATCGAGAAACGGACGAGATAGTGCTGGTCGAAGACTTGGTGTTAAAAAATACGGTGGAGAAACTGTAATACCTGGAAACATAATTGTTAGACAAAGAGGAACAAAAATTTTTCCTGGCGAAAATGTTGGAATGGGAAAAGATCATTCAATTTTTTCTGTTATCAAAGGTAAAGTTGTATTCAAAAAATCTAAATTAGATAGAACTTACGTTTCAGTAAAACCCAATTAATAGTACAACCAAGAAAATGTTGTATTATGAAATTTCTCGATCAAGTTAAAATTTATATTAAGGCTGGAAACGGTGGTGACGGCTCACCAAGTTTTAGAAGAGAAAAGTATGTTGAGTTTGGAGGACCTGATGGAGGTGATGGAGGCAGGGGTGGCTCTATCATTTTAAAATCAGAAGAAAACTTAAACACTTTAATTGATTACAGATATCAACAACATCATAAAGCTCAGCGTGGAGAGAATGGTTCTGGCCAAAATCGAACAGGTAAAAGTGGTGATGATTTGGTTTTAAAAGTTCCTCTTGGAACTCAGGTATTTGAAGAAGATAACAAAACTCTATTATTTGATTTTAACAAAAAAGGAGAAGAGTACATTGCGGCTAATGGTGGCAAAGGTGGTTTGGGAAATACTAGATTTAAAAGTTCTACAAACAGAGCTCCAAGAAAATTTACGAAAGGAACTTTGGGTGAAGAGTTTACAATTTGGTTACAACTTAAAACAATAGCTGATATCGGAATTATCGGATTACCTAACGCAGGAAAATCAAGTTTGTTAGCAGCACTTACAAACGCAAATCCTAAAATCGCTAATTATAAATTTACAACACTCAATCCTAACTTGGGCGTTGCTAGCTATGATGATAAAGAAATCACAATAGCCGATATACCAGGATTAGTAGAAGGTGCCCATGAAGGTGTTGGGCTTGGGATACAGTTTTTAAAACATATAGAAAGATGCAAATCTTTATTACATTTAATTGATATTACTAATCTTGATCTTAAGGAATCTTATGATCAGGTTAAAAATGAACTTAAAAATTACAGTTCTAAAATGCTTGAAAAGAGAGAGTTAATTGTGTTTAACAAAATAGATTTAATTGATGAAGACACAGCTAAAGATGTAATTGATGATTTCTCTAAAGATAAAAATTGTGAGATAATGACTATGACAACTTTAAATAAAGAGTCGGTTTCAAAAATTAAGGCAAAATTATTATCCTATGTATCTTAAAAACTCGAAAATTATTGTTATTAAAATTGGTTCATCTTTATTAGTTGATGAAAATAAAAAAATTAGAAAAAAATGGCTTTCAAGCTTTGCGAGGGACATCAAAAAACTAAAAGATAAAAATCAAAAAGTAGTCATTGTTAGTTCAGGTGCTATCGCTCTTGGATGTAAAAAAATGAATTTTAACAAAAAAAATATTAAGTTAGATAAAAGTCAAGCAATTGCCTCTATTGGCCAAATTGAACTAATGAATTTATTCTCTCAGACCTTCTCAAAATTCAAATTAAATATTTCACAAATTTTGTTGACTCTAGAAGATACGGAGGAACGAAGAAGATCCTTAAATGCCAAAAGAACATTCGAAAATTTATTCGAACTTGGATTTATCCCAGTTGTTAATGAGAATGATACAATTGCAACAACTGAAATAAAATATGGAGATAATGATAGATTGGCATCTAGAGTAGCTCAAATTACAAACGCCGATACATTAATTTTACTTTCAGATGTAGATGGCCTTTTTACAAAAAATCCAAAAGTAAATAAAGACGCTAAACTAATAAAAATAGTAAATGATATAAACAAAGACTTAAAAGAAATTAATATCAAAGGAATTAATGAATATGGAAGTGGAGGAATGCAAACAAAAATTGAAGCTGCTAAAATTTGTCAATTAGCTGGCAGCAGTATGATTATTGCAAACGGACTGTATTCAAATCCTATTTCAAAAATTATTGAAAAAAATAATTGCACATGGTTCAGCCCAAAGGTCTCTAAACTTCATGCTAGAAAAAAATGGATAATTAGCTCAATTGCACCTAAAGGAAATCTTGTAATTGATGATGGAGCCAAAAAAGCGTTAAAGCTTGGAAAAAGTTTACTGGCTGCAGGTATTAAAAATGTATCAGGAAGATTTAACAAAGGTGATCATATAAAAGTTTTAGATAAAAAAAATAATGAATGTGCTAGGGGTTTAAGTTCTTTTTCTTCTGATGAAGTAAAAAAAATTATGGGACACCATTCGAATGAAATTCAAAAATTACTTGGTTATGTTGCAAAATCTGAAGTTATTCATAAAGATGATATGGTAGAAGTATAAATGAATAATTATATGAATTTAATCGGTAAAAGAGCAAGAAAAGCAAGTCAATATAAAATAGACACAAAAGTTAAAAATAGTGTTTTAGCCTCCTATGCTAAAATGCTTGACGAAAACAAAGGTTTAATAATTAAAGAAAATACTAAAGATATTAATTATGCAAAAAAAATAGGATTAAAAGAAAATTTAATTAATAGACTTCATTTAAATGAGAAAAAAATAAACGACATCAGAAATTCTATTATTAGTATTATTAGATTTAAAGATCCCATTAATCATGTTCTAGAAAAGTGGAAAAGACCCAATGGATTAAATATTAGTAGAGTATCAATTCCAATAGGAGTTATTGGTGTAATTTATGAAAGTAGGCCAAATGTTACATCAGATGTTGCGGGTTTATGTTTCAAATCAGGTAATGCAGTAATCTTAAGAGGAGGTTCTGAGGCAATCAATTCAAATAGAATTTTATCAAAACTTTTTAGAAAAGCGCTCAAAAAAAATAAAGTAGATGAAAACTTTATACAATTTATAGACTCTAAAAACAGAAAGATGGTTGATGTAATGCTTTCCAAAATGAAAGAATATATTGATGTTATAATTCCACGTGGTGGAAAAAATCTTGTAAGAAAAGTTCAAGAACTTTCTAAGGTTCCTATAATTGGTCATCTTGAGGGTATTTGTCATACATATGTCGACAAAGACGCTGAATTAAAGATGGCAAATAGAGTTGTTACTAACGCAAAATTAAGAAACACCAGCATATGTGGGGCGACTGAAACCATTATTCTACATAAAAATATTGTTAAAAAATTTAGCAATACAATCCTGGGCAATTTAGAGAAAAATGGTTGTAAAATTTATGGAGAAAAGACTTTGGCTAAATTTTATAAGGGTAAAATTTTTAAAGCTACTGAAAAAGATTGGTCTACAGAATATTTAAGCTCAGCAGTTTCTGTCAAAATAGTAAACAACCTCAGTGAAGCTATAAATCATATTAATAAGTATGGAACAATGCATACAGACTCAATAATTACAAAAAACAAAAAAACAGCTAATCAATTTCTAAAAGAAGTCAAAAGCTCTATTGCTATGCATAACACTTCAACTCAATTTGCAGATGGAGGTGAATTTGGGTTCGGAGGAGAAGTTGGAATTTCTACCAATGTACTACCACCAAGAGGGCCTGTAGGACTTAATCAACTTGTTTCATACAAATACCAAATTACAAGTAACGGTAAAATAAGAAATTAATTTGAAATCAAATAAGACAAAAATAGGAATTTTAGGAGGATCATTTGATCCTGCACATAAAGGTCATCTAGCTATTTCAAAAGAAGCAAAAAAAAGATTTGAGCTTAAAAATATTATTTGGGCAATAACAAAAAAAAATCCTTTTAAAAACCAGAGCAAAACCTCAGTTACTGAAAGAATAAAATTCTGCAAAAAAATTATTGGTAACAATTCATTTATAAAAGTGAGATTTTACGAAAATAAAATTAATTCAAATAAAACAATTGATTTAATTAATCATTTAAAAAAAAATAAAAATATTGAAATCTATTTTTTAATGGGAGCAGATAACTTAATAAATTTTCACAGATGGTATAAATCAAAATCTATTTCACAAAAGTGTAATATTTTAGTTTTCGATAGACATGGCTACAAAAAAAACTCTTTAAAATCAAAGACATTTAGGGCTCTCGGTAATACCACCCTCAAATTCATAGAGTTTAATAAAGTCAACATTTCATCTTCTCAATTAAGAAAAATTTGATAGTCTAAATTTAATTAATGGATAAAATTTCAGATCTCAAAGAAATTGTAATCACCACATTAGATCTTAACAAAGCTGAAGACATAGTAACTATTGATCTAAAAGATAAAAGTTCGATGGCAGATTATATGATAATAGCAAGCGGTACATCATCTAGACATATACAGTCTTTATCTGAACAAGTGTTAGAAAAACTTAAAGATAATGGAATTAAAGACTCTAAAATTGAGGGTAAAGAAAGTGGTGAATGGAAATTGGTAGACGGTATAGATCTAATCGTTCATATTTTTCATCCAGAGAAAAGAAAATTTTATGAATTAGAAAAAATCTGGTCAGAATTTATTCCTAAAGAAAAAGTAATGATATGAAAATAATTAAATATTACTCAATTATTTTCTTATCATTTTTTTATTTAAGTTCAGCAAACTCTTCTGAAGTAGATATTTACAAAAAAATAGATTTATTTGGTGAGGTTTTAGAAAAAATAAATAGAGAATATATTGATGAGATCAATCAATCTGAGAGCATGGACTCTGCTATCAATGGCTTACTTCAATCTTTAGACCCTTATTCCTCTTATATGTCTCCTGAGATTCTGGAGGAAATGCAAACTGAAACTAGCGGTGAATTTGGTGGCCTTGGAATTGAGGTAAGTATGGAAGCAGGAGTTGTTAAAGTTATTTCACCTATTGATGACACACCAGCGTCAAAAGCTGGATTAAAAGCTGGTGATTACATTGTGAAAATTAATGATACCCAAGTTCAAGGGAAATCTCTAAGTGAAGCTGTTGATTTAATGCGAGGCCCAGTAGGTTCAAGTATAGAATTAACAGTTAGACGAAGAGGAGAAAAAAAAGCACTAACATTTAATATCACTAGAGAGATAATTGAAATTCAATCAGTTAAGTCAGAGTTATTAGAAGAAAATATTGGCTATATTAGATTAACTTCATTTAATGAAAACAGTAGTGATCAAATAGAAAAACAAATAAAGAAATTAAAAAAAAATAAAAATCTAAATTCATTTATTTTGGATTTAAGAAATAATCCAGGTGGATTACTAAACCAAGCAATAAGAATATCTGATTTCTTTTTAGAAAATGGTGAAATTGTCTCCACTAAAAGTAGAAAAAAATCTGATAATAGAAAATGGTTTGCAAAAAAAGGAGACATAACTGACGGAAAAACATTATTAGTACTGATAAATTATGGATCAGCTTCAGCATCAGAAATTGTTGCAGGAGCTTTAAAAGATCACAAAAGAGCAATTGTTATAGGTGAAAACAGTTATGGTAAAGGTTCAGTTCAATCTATTATTCCTCTTAAAAATAGAGGCGCAATACGTTTAACTGTTGCAAAATATTATCTTCCATCTGGGAAATCTATATCTGAGGTTGGTGTACGTCCAGACATTGAGGTGAATGAAGAAGGTGATAATTTTAAAATAAGAACTGACACTGATAATCAACTAAATTACGCAATTAAATTACTCAACGGATAAAATGAAAAAAGATTTACATAATCTTCCACTAAGAAGTGGAGTAGGAATTGTTGTGTTAAATAAAGAGAACAAAGTGTTTGTTGCCAAAAGAATAGATAACCCCAAAAATTTTTGGCAAATGCCGCAAGGCGGTGTAGATGAAGGTGAGGATTTTTTAAAAGCTGCTTACAGAGAACTTGAGGAAGAGACCAGTATTAAAAATGTTGAATTAGTAAAAGAATTAGATGGAACCATAACTTATGAACTTCCAGATAGATTGCTTGGTTTGATTTGGAAAGGAAAGTACAGAGGTCAAAAACAAAAATGGTTTTTAATGAGATTTGTTGGATCAGATAGTGAAATAAACATCAAAACTAAACACCCTGAGTTTTTAGAGTGGAAATGGGTAGAGCTAGACAAAATTACAGACTTAGTGGTTGATTTTAAACTACACGTGTACAAAGAAGTTAAAGATAAAGTAAAAAAAATTCTTAATTAAGAGTTTTTAAAACTTCAATTTTTTGATCTACTAAATATTTAGCTTGATCATTAATATCTAACTTTCCCGCCTCTTCCTCAGCTTTTTTCAGTAAATCCTGTTGAACAGATTTATCCATATCAGACAAATTATAAATTGAGCTTGTTAGAATAGATAAATTATTATTTTTAAACTCTACTATACCATCCTCAACATAATAATTTTCATCACCAGATTTTGAACTTACTTTGATAATACCTGGTTTTAAAAATGAGATAATTGAAATGTGATCTTTTAATATCCCCATTTCTCCCTCAAAAGCAGGTACTACTACTTCCGATACATCTTCTTTGACCAAAAAAGATTTTTCAGGATTTACTATCTCAATTTTAAATTCTTCGCTCATTAAGCTGCAGCTTCTTTTTCCATTTTTTGAGCTTTTTCAATAGCTTCTTCAATTGTACCTACCATGTAAAAAGCTGCTTCTGGCAAGTGATCATATTCACCCTTACAGATTGCATCAAATCCTTTGATTGTAGATTCAAGATCAACTAATTTTCCTGGTGAACCTGTAAATACTTCCGCAACAAAGAATGGTTGAGATAAAAATCTTTGAATCTTTCTTGCTCTTGCTACAACTAATTTATCTTCCTCAGATAATTCATCCATACCAAGGATAGCAATAATATCCTGAAGTGATTTATAAGATTGTAAAATTCTTTGTACATCTCTCGCAACTCTATAGTGCTCATCACCAACTATTCTTGGATCTAAAATTCTTGAAGTAGAATCTAATGGGTCTACTGCAGGATAAATACCAATTTCAGCTATTTGTCTTGAAAGTACAGTAGTAGCATCCAAGTGAGCAAATGATGTCGCAGGCGCTGGATCAGTCAAGTCATCAGCTGGAACATAAATCGCTTGTACAGAAGTAATTGATCCTTTGTTTGTAGTTGTAATTCTTTCTTGAAGATTACCCATATCAGTAGCTAATGTAGGCTGATATCCTACAGCTGAAGGAATTCTACCTAATAAAGCAGATACCTCTGAACCAGCTTGAGTAAATCTAAAAATATTATCAACGAAGAATAAAACGTCTTGTCCTTCTTGATCTCTAAAATATTCTGCAACTGTTAATCCAGTTAAAGCAACTCTTGCTCTTGCTCCTGGGGGTTCATTCATTTGTCCATAAACCAATGCAGCTTTAGAACCAGGGCCATCTTGCTTAATTACACCAGATTCCATCATCTCATGGTAAAGATCATTTCCTTCTCTAGTTCTTTCTCCAACTCCAGCAAAAACTGAAAATCCACCATGAGCTTTTGCAACGTTGTTAATTAATTCCATAATTAAAACTGTCTTACCAACACCAGCACCTCCAAATAGTCCAATTTTTCCTCCTTTGGCATATGGTGCTAATAAGTCGATAACTTTAATACCAGTAACTAATATTTCAGTTTCAGTCGATTGATCATTAAATTCAGGTGCAGCTCTGTGAATAGGCCAGCTTTCTTTAGTTTTAACCTCACCTCTTTCGTCAATTGGCTCACCAATTACATTAATAATTCTACCTAGTGTTTCTGGTCCAACAGGTACCTGGATAGGAGCATTCGTATTTACAACTTCGTCTCCTCTTTTTAGTCCTTCAGTAGCATCCATTGCAATAGTTCTTACAGTAGTTTCTCCTAAGTGCTGAGCAACCTCTAAAACCAATCTATTGTCACCATTTTTACATTCTAATGCTGTTAAAATTTCCGGTAATTCTCCTTCAAATTTTACGTCTACTACCGCTCCAATAACTTGTGTGATTATTCCTTTACTCATAATTATAAACTTTCTGCTCCTGATATGATTTCTATTAGTTCTTTAGTAATTGCTGCCTGACGACTTCTATTATATTCGATAGTAAGTTTGTCAACCATTTCACCTGCGTTTCGGGTTGCATTATCCATTGCACTCATTCTGGATCCTTGTTCGCTAGCTGAATTCTCTAACATTGCCTTAAATATTTGTGTTGAAATATTTTTTGGCAACAAATTGCTTAAAATTTCATCTTCATCTGGTTCAAATTCGTAACTTTCATCTGAACTATTTTCACTTCCCTCATCATTTAAAGGAATTATTTGTTGAGCCTGTGGGATTTGTGTAATTACATTTTTAAATTTATTGTAAAAAATTGTACAAACATCAAATTCACCTGCTTCAAATTTTTCAATAATAATTTTTCCTACCTTATCTGCATCAAAATAATTTGCATTTTTCGACTCTTTAAATGAAATATTTTCAATTATTTTATCACCATAAATTCTCTTAAGCTGGTCATTGCCTTTTGAACCTACAGTGATAATTTTAAGCTCTTTATTCTCATCTAAAATTTTAGAAAAGTAACTTTTTGCTTTCTTAATTATATTGGAATTAAAACCACCACATAGACCTCTATCTGATGTCATAACAACACAAAGATGAACTTTGTCTTGTCCTGTACCAGCTAATAACTTTGGTGCATTTTCTTTATCTGAAATTCCACTAGAAAGGTTTAAAATTACATTGTTCATTTTTTCTGAATAAGGTCGTCCTTTTTCAGCACTTTCTTGTGCTTTTCTTAATTTTGCAGCTGCAACCATTTTCATAGCCTTAGTAATCTTTTGTGTAGATTTTACACTAGCTATTCTTTTTTTTAGGTCGTCTAAACTTGCCATATCAAATTAAGATTTAAGGGTTTCCTTTAATTGAGTAATCAGTTCAACTAACAACTTTTCTTTATCTTCTTCAAGTTTTCCTGAACTTTGTATCGACTCAATAATCTCAGGTTTTTCTGATTTACATTTCTCAATGATTTTACTTTCAAAACCAGCAACATCTTTTAAATCGATATCATCAAGATATCCTTTAACACCACAGAAAACCGAAATTACTTGTTCAGCAACTGTCATTGGAGAATATTGCTTTTGTTTTAGAAGCTCAGTTAATTTTGATCCTCTATTCAATAACTGTTGAGTAGAAGCATCTAAATCTGAACCAAATTGAGCAAATGCTGCCATTTCTCTATATTGAGCAAGCTCAAGTTTCATAGATCCTGAAACTTTTTTCATCGCTTTAGTTTGTGCGGATGAACCTACCCTTGAAACTGATAAACCAACGTTAATTGCAGGTCTTATTCCTTGGTTGAATAATTCAGTTTCTAAGAAAATCTGACCATCCGTAATTGAAATTACGTTTGTTGGAATAAACGCAGATACATCTCCACCTTGAGTTTCAATAATTGGAAGTGCTGTTAAAGATCCTCCGCCATGTTCATCACTCAATTTTGCAGCTCTTTCTAATAATCTACTATGTAAATAGAATACATCTCCTGGATAAGCCTCACGTCCTGGAGGTCTTCTAAGTAAAAGTGACATTTGTCTGTAAGCAACTGCTTGTTTTGATAAATCATCGTAAATAATCAACGCGTGCATTCCATTATCTCTGAAATATTCACCCATAGCACAACCAGTATATGGAGCTAAAAACTGAAGTGGTGCTGAGTCTGATGCTGTTGCAGCAACAATTGTTGTGTATTCCATTGCACCAGCTTCCTCTAAAGTTTTTTGAATTTGTCTAACAGTTGATCTTTTCTGACCTACAGCAACATAAATACAATATAATTTTTGTTTTTCATCGCCTGATTCATTGATCTTTTTTTGGTTTATGATTGCATCAACTGCAACCGCAGTTTTTCCTGTTTGTCTATCACCAATAATTAATTCCCTTTGTCCTCTTCCGATTGGAACCAAACTATCAATTGATTTTAAACCTGTTTGCATTGGCTCATTAACTGATTGTCTAGGGATAATTCCAGGAGCCTTAACCTCTACTCTGCTCTTCTGTACACTTTTATCTAATGCACCCTTTCCATCAATTGGATTTCCCAAACCATCGACTACTCTACCTAATAACTCTTTTCCAACTGGCGTATCAACAATTTTTCCAGTTCTTTTTACAACATCACCTTCTTTAACATTTCTGTCATCACCAAAAATTACAACACCAACGTTTTCGCTCTCTAAGTTTAGGGCCATACCTTTAGAGCCATCAGAAAATTCAACCATCTCTCCAGCCTGAACATTGTCAAGACCGTAAATTCTAGCGATACCATCACCAACTGATAAAACTTGACCTACCTCAGTAACCTCTGCTTTATCTCCAAAATTTTTTATTTGTTCTTTTAATATTTTTGTAACTTCTGAAGGATTTATTTCCATTTATGCCTCTATCATTCTATTTTCGATTTGTTGTAATTTACTTTTAATTGAGGTGTCAACCATAGTACTCCCTACCTGTACTACTAAGCCTCCTATTAAACTTTCATCATGTTTGTAGTTTAATTTTATTTTTGAACTAAAGTTTTTAGTTAATTCTTCCGTAATTTGTTTAATTTCTTCATTAGATAATTGTTTAGCAGATCTTAATTCAGCTTTTAGCTCTCCTCTTTTTTCTGAACAGATCTCGATGAAACTTTTAAGAATTATTTTTACAAAAAAGAACCTTCTCTTTTGAATTAAGAAACTTAAAAAATTTTTTAACAATTGATCAAATTTATAATTTTCTGAGATTGTATTAACTACTTTTAATAAATCATCTTGGCTTGTAGTTGGATCTTTTATTAAATTTGAGAAATCTTGGCTTTGTTCTAGCAATTTTAAAACTGAGAGTGACTGTTCTTCTATTTGGGATGTAACGTTGCTTTCAGTAGATAATTCATAAAGCGCAAGTGAATACCTTTCTGCTGAAGTAATTGAAAATCCTGTGTCTTTGCTCAACTTGATACCTCTAAAATATTGAAGATTATTTAAAAATCACGCTCTAATTAGCATATGACCTTTATGTCTTCAAGTGACTGATTGACGAAAAAGTCCTCTTTTTTGGGCCTAATTGAAGTTAATTGGATCAACATCAACTGAAAGTTTTATTCCTTTAGAAAATTTGTATTTTGGAACTGATTTTGCAATAGCATTTTGTAGTTTCATAGATTTTGAACCTCTAATTAAAAATCTGACCCTAAAATTTCTTTTTAGTCTAAATATAGGAGCCTCAACTGGACCCAATATATTTCCCTCAATTTTATTTTCTAAATAATTTTTAAAGTCATAAGCCTCTTTTTCTAATTTTTTTTGATTTTCACCAGTCATGATCAGGGAAATAAATCTTTGATAAGGTGGAAGTTTATTTTTTTTTCTAATTTCTAGTTCTCTTTTTAAAAATATATCAGGATTTTTATTTGTAATTTCTAAAATCATATTCTTATTATTATTATAAGTTTGAAAATATACTGTTGCAGGTTTTCCTGTTCTTCCAGCTCGTCCTGATAACTGATGATATAACTGCAAATTTTTTTCTGCACCTCTTAAATCATTCCCGTTAGCTGATAGATCAATATCAACAACAACAATACAATTTAAACTTGGAAAGTGAAATCCTTTAGAAATTAATTGTGTACCAACTAATATTTCAGTTTGATTATTTATAATTCTTTCTAATTTATTTGATGAGTCTTTTTTATTCATTGTGTCACTCGAAAAAATTTCAACTTCCTTATTAGGAAATTTTTTTTTAACTTCCTCAGATATTCTCTCTACACCAGGTCCACTAAAGACAAAATTACATTCATCCTCTTTTGAGCAATCTCTTTTTAAATCAGTTTTAAAACCACAATAATGACATAATAAATTATTTTTATTTTTATGATAAACAAGATTGATAGTACAATTTGGACAAGAATAACTTGTTAAACAATTTTTGCACAACGCATGGGGTGAAAAACCTCTTCTATTTAAAAAGAATAAAACCTGATCTTTTCTCTCAAGGTGAAAATTTACTTTTTCAATTATTTTATCTGATAACCATGATTGTTTTTCAAGTTTGGTTTTATTAAGATCTATAATTTCATAATTAGGTAATGAAGCATTTTTATATCTCTCTGTAAGTCTTGATAAGGAATATTTTCCTTTTTGAATATTTTCAAAAGTTTCAATTGATGGAACAGCTGTAACTAAATTAATTGGTATATTTTCAAATGAAGCTCTAGAGATTGCCATATCTCGTGCATTATAAATTACACCCTCATCTTGTTTGAATGATTGATCGTGCTCTTCATCTACAATTATCATACCTAGATTTTTAAAAGGTAAAAATAATGATGATCTTGCTCCTATAATTACTTTAACTTCTCCATTTGATATTCCACTCCAAATTAATTCTTTCTTTTTTTTTGAAACTCCTGAGTGCCACACAGCTGCATTAAAACCAAAATATTCATTAAATTTTTTTTCAAATTGACCTGTTAAACCTATCTCAGGTAACAAAATTAAGCCCTGATATCCTTGTTTTATAAGGTTTTTTAAAGCTTCAAAATATACAAGAGTTTTACCTGATCCTGTTGTTCCTTGTAACACGTGTACTCTAAAATTTTGGTTAGTGCTTACCATTTCTTCATATGCTTTGATTTGATCTTTGGTTAATTTTATAGATGTATTTTTAATCTTACTTTTAAAATTATTATAAGAACTTAGCTCCTTATTTTCTATTGCATGACTACTTAATAAAATAAGCTTTAGAGCCATTCCTTTTGGAATAATATTGTACTCTGAAAACCAGTTTAAAAATTTAATAGTATTTTTTTTTAGAGGAGTCACATCTAACTTCCTCAAAACTTTTTTTATTTTAAACGTTTTGTTGCTATTTTTTTCAAATTCATCCCAAACTACACCTGTAATTTTTGATTTACCAAAAGGAACTTCCACATAGTCTCCCAATTCGAGATCAATACTACTTTCATAAGTAAATGGATGATCAAAAATATTAGGTAAAAGAATCGGAAATTTCATATTTTTATAATATGAAAAAAAATTAAGAGTGTATTGCTCTTTTATCTACTGATAATGCAGCTTCTTTAACTGCTTCTGAAAACGTTGGGTGTGCATGACACGTTCTCGCTATATCTTCTGAACTTGCACCAAATTCCATAGCTACACCAATTTCTGCAATTAATTCTCCTGCGTGAGGACCTATAATATGAGCTCCTAATACTTTATCTGTTTGCTCATCTGCTAAAATTTTTACAAATCCTTCAGCATCATCAATTGCTTTAGCTCTAGAATTTGCCATAAATGAAAACTTACCAACTTTATATTTTTGATTGAGTTCTTTTAATTGTTCTTCTGTTTTTCCTATAGATGCAACTTCTGGAGTTGTATATACGACACCAGGAATTGTATCATAGTTAACATGTCCAGATTGCCCTGCAATATTTTCAGCAACAGCAATTCCTTCATCTTCAGCTTTATGAGCTAGCATTGGTCCTACTATTACATCGCCAATAGCAAAAATATTTTCGACATTTGTTTTAAAAGTTTTGTCAGTTTTTATTCTTTTTCTTTCATCTAAATCAATTCCTACTGCATCTAAATTTAATCCATCAGTATTTGGCTTTCTTCCAACAGAAATTAATACCACATCACATTCAAAATTGTTTTTATTGCCATCTTTATCTACTGTTGAAACAACTGCTCCGTTGTTATTTTTCTGAATTGTTTCAACTTTGTTTTGCATATTAAATTTAATGCCTTGTTTTTTTAAGATTTTCATAAACTCAGATGAAATTTCTTTATCCATTCCAGGTGTAATATGATCTAAGAATTCTACAACCTGAACTTCTGAACCTAATCTCGACCAAACTGAACCCATCTCTAAACCAATGTAACCACCTCCAACCACAACCATTTTATTTGGTACTTTTTCTAATTTTAAGGCCCCTGTAGAGGAAACAATTACTTTTTCATCAATATCAATTCCAGGTAATGAAACTGGTACAGATCCGGTTGCTATTACTGTTTTTTCTGACTCAATAATTGTCTCATTATTCTTATCATCTTTAATTAAAATTTGATTTTTTGATTTAAAGCTTCCGTGACCTTTAAAATAAGTAACTTTGTTTTTTTTTAAAAGAAATTCAACACCTTTAGTCAATATTGTTACAGCTTTATCTTTACTTTTCATCATCTTTTCAAGATTAAGTTTCACCTCACCTATCTCGATACCCTTATTGGATAAATTTTTAACTTTATGAAATTCTTCAGAGAGATTTAATAAACTTTTTGAGGGTATACAGCCAACATTTAAGCAAGTTCCACCTAGTGAACCTCTAGACTCTATGCATGCTGTTTTCAAACCTAATTGTGCAAGCCTAATCGCACAAACATAACCACCAGGCCCTCCTCCAATAACTACAGCTTGAAATTTTTCTGACATTTAAATATCCAAAAATAATCTTCTAGGATCTTCTAGATTTTCTTTAATCATTTTTAAGAAAGAAACAGATTCTTTGCCATCAATAATTCTGTGATCATAAGAAAGAGCTAAATACATGATAGGTCTTATTTTTATTTCACCTTCTACTACCACAGGGCGCTCTACAATGTTGTGCATACCTAGAACACCTGATTGAGGTAAGTTTAGAATTGGAGTTGATAACATTGATCCATACACACCACCATTACTGATAGTAAATGTTCCTCCTTGTAAATCTTCAATTGTTAATTTTCCATCTCTAGCTTTTTCAGAAATATCTTTGATATTTTTTTCAATATCTGCAAATGAAAGCTCATCTGCATTTCTTAAAACTGGAACAACTAAACCTTTATCCGTACCTACAGCAAAACTAATATTATAATAGTTTTTATATATAATTTCATCGCCATCAATTTCAGCATTAACAGCAGGGAAATGTTTCAAGGCCACTACACATGCTTTAACAAAGAATGACATGAAGCCTAATTTAATTCCATATCTACTTTGAAAGTCTTGTTGATTTTCTTTTCTCATTTCCATTATATTTGTCATGTCAACTTCATTAAAAGTTGTAAGTAATGCAGCATTTTCTTGAGCTTGTTTTAATCTCTTAGCAATTGTCTGTCTTAGTCTAGTCATTTTAATTCGTTCTTCTTGACCATATTGAATTTTTCTCTCTGATGGTTTTGGATTTGCTCCCATTAGACCAATTAAATCTCCTTTTAAAACCTGACCATTTTTTCCTGAACCTTGAACTGAATTAACATCAATATTATTTTCAGTAACAATTTTTCTGACAGCAGGAGACAAAGTATCATTTTTATTATCTATTACTGGCGCTGGTTTTGGTGCTACTTCCTCAGTCAAAACTAAGGGCTTAGGTTTTTGAATTTCTGTTTTTTTATCTTCAAAAATTTCTGGTTCTTTTTTATTTGTATCTAATTTTATTACATTGTTTTCAGGAGGAGCTTCTTCAACTTGTTTGGGTTCCTCTTTTTTTTCAGTTGGTATCACTTTTGCTGAACCATTTTCCGAAACAGAACCTAATAAAGCTCCAACTTCCACTGTGGAGCCATCTTGTGAATTAATTTCTGTTAAAACACCAGTTATTGGTGATGGGACTTCTAAATTAACTTTGTCAGTTTCAAGTTCTACAATTGGTTCATCAGCTTCAACTGCATCTCCGGTTTTTTTTAACCATTTTGCAACCGTTGCTTCTGTAATACTCTCACCAAGTACTGGAACTACTATTTTTTCACTCATTATAATTTAATCAAACACCTTATTAATTATTTCTTGTTGCTGAGAATTATGCCTCTTTGCATATCCAGTTGCTGGAGTTGCATCAGGGCTTCTTCCTATATAAGAAATTTCATTATATTTAGCCTTTAAAGTATCTAATGTCCATTGAATATAATCTCTCACTGAAAACCATGCTCCCATATTCTTTGGCTCTTCTTGACACCAAAAGAATTTAGCATTTTTGGCATAAGGTTTAAGTTCGTTTACTAAAGCTTTTGCTGGGAAAGGATAAAGTTGTTCTATTCTAAACATAATTACATCATCTCTTTTTAATTTTTCTCTAGCGTCAAGTAAGTCAAAGTAAACTTTGCCTGAGCACAAAATAACTTTTTTAATCTCAGAGCTTTCTTTAAGCTTAATAAAACCATTTGATTTTGGATCGATCGCATGATCCCACAAAACTCTATGGAAAGTATTTTGTTTGTTAAAATCCTCTAAGTTAGAAACACAGTATTTATTTCTGAGTAATGACTTTGGAGTCATTATAATTAGTGGTTTTCTAAAATCTCTATGCATTTGACGTCTTAATGCATGATAATAATTGGCTGGAGTTGTACAATTCATAACTTGCATATTGTCGTTTGAACATAACTGTAAAAATCTTTCTAATCTAGCAGATGAATGTTCAGGACCTTGACCTTCGTATCCATGAGGTAACAACATTACAAGGCCTGATGCTCTATTCCATTTTCTCTCACCTGATGCTATAAACTGATCAATCACAACTTGAGCTCCATTTGCAAAATCTCCAAATTGAGCTTCCCAAATTGTTAGAGTGTTTGGTTCAACTAAACTGTAACCATATTCGAAACCTAAAACTGCAAGTTCAGATAAAAAACTATCTACTACTTCAAATTGTTTTTGACCTTTGACAATATTATTTAATGGAATATATCTCGAATTATCAATTTGATTTCTTAGTACAGAATGTCTTTGACTAAAAGTTCCTCTACCAGAGTCTTGTCCAACTAAACGAACTGGATATCCTTCAACTAACAAAGATCCAAACGCAAGAGCTTCTGCTGAAGACCAATCAATTCCCACTCCTTTTTCAATCGAGTCTCTTCTCGTATTTAATATTTTACTAATAGTTTTATGAATATTTTTTTCTGATGGTACTGTATTTATTTTTTTTGAAATTATTTTTAATTTCTCCTCATCAAAACCTGATATTCCTCTTTTATCTTTTCCTTTCTCAGGTTTATATCTTGACCATGTACCCTCAAACCATTCTATTTTAGGCTTGTAGTCTTTTGCACTTTTATATTGATCATCTAATAAATCTTTAAATGATTTAACATTTTGATTTAATAATTCTTGAGTAATTGATTTTTCATTAACCAGTTTATTCCCATAAATTTTATATACACTGGGGTGAGATTTAATTTTTTGATACATCAATGGCTGAGTAAACGATGGCTCATCTCCCTCATTATGACCAAACCTTCTGTAACAAATTAAATCTACTACAACGTCTCTATTAAATTTTAATCTGAATTCTGTAGCTATTCTGGTAGCATAAACAACTGCCTCTGGATCGTCTCCATTAACATGTAAAATTGGAGCCTCAACCATTTTTGCAACATCAGAAGGATAAGGTGACGATCTTGCAAATCGAGGACTCGTTGTAAAACCAATTTGATTATTTACAATTATATGAATAGTTCCACCAGTGTTATGTCCTGGTAGACCTGACATAGCAAAACATTCTGCTACCACACCCTGACCAGCAAATGCAGCATCACCATGAATTAGTATTGGGATAACTTTGTTTCTCTCTTTGTCTTTATGAAAAAATTGTTTTGCTCTAGTTTGTCCTAAAACGACAGGATTTACTGCTTCAAGGTGAGATGGATTATCTGTCAAACTAACATGAACAGAATTTCCATCAAATTGTCTGTCAGAAGATGCACCAAGATGATATTTTACATCTCCAGCACTATCCTCAGAGTCATCACTATATTCACCAGCAAATTCATTAAATATTCTTTTATAAGATTTTTGTAAAACGTTAGCCAAAACATTTAGTCTGCCTCTATGAGACATTCCAATTTTAACCTCTTTAATTTGTTGTTGACCACCAATTTTAATTATTTGCTCAAGTGCAGGAATTAAACTTTCTCCTCCATCTAATCCAAATCTTTTTGTACCAACATACTTAGTTGCTAAAAATTTTTCAAAACCTTCTGCTTGAACTAATTTATTTAGAATTGCTTCCTTACCATTTTTAGTAAACTGAAGAGCTTTATCATCTTGCTCAATTCTATCTCTAAACCATTTTCTTTCATCAGGATTAGAAATGTGCATAAACTCATAACCTATTTTTCCACAATAGGTTTTTTTCATAAATTTTAAAATTTCTTTAATATTGGCATACTTTTTATTTATCACGCCGTTTAAGAAAATTTTTCTTTCATAGTTTTCTTTCTTAAAACCATAAAACTCTGGATGAAGTTCATCTAAATATTCAGACTCTCTCATTCCCAAAGGATCAAGATCAGCTAACAAATGCCCCCTTAATCTGTAAGCTCTGATTAACGCAACTGCACTTATTGAATCTTTGTTAGAATCTGCAAGTAATTGAAAATTAAATTTTTCTGAAGTATCTATTTTTTCATTATTTAAATTAGTAATTTCATTTTCATCTATTTTCTTTTGAAGCTCATCAATATTTATTTTGGTCTTTTCTGGTCCCCATGACGGTCCATTTATTTCATTAGCAATTACTTTTATTTCATCACCGATTCCTTCAAAATAATTTAACCAACTTTCAGGGAGATCTTTATCTTTGTTAATAAATTTTAAGTACATTTGCTCAATGAATGCACTATTTGATTTATGTAAAAATGAATTTTTTTCGAAATAGAGATTTTTTGATGATGACATCTTATTTATTTAATATATCCCTGTAAAAAATATTTTTCAATTAGACAGTTTATCAAATAAAGTTTTACCAATTATTGATGGTGATTTTGCGACTGTAATTCCACATTCTTCCATTTTTTTTATTTTATCCTCTGCACCACCTTTACCTCCAGAAATAATTGCACCTGCATGCCCCATTCTTCTCCCTGGTGGCGCGGTAATTCCAGCTATAAATCCAACTGTTGGTTTTTTAATCTTATGGTTTTTCAAAAATTCTGCAGCTTCCTCTTCAGCAGAACCTCCTATCTCTCCAATCATTAAAATTGATTGTGTCTCTTCATCATTTAAAAACAGATCTAAACAATCTATAAAATTTGTACCATTTATAGGATCTCCTCCAATTCCGATACATGTTGATTGCCCTAATCCATTTTCAGTTGTTTGAGCAACCGCTTCGTAGGTTAAAGTTCCAGATCTAGATACAATTCCAACTGAACCTCTTTTATGAATATTACCAGGCATAATTCCAATTTTACATTCATCTGGAGTTATAATTCCTGGACAATTTGGACCTATAAGTCTGCTATTAGATCCATCTAATTTTTTTCTAACCTTAAGCATATCTTGAATTGGGATACCTTCAGTAATGCAAACAATTAATTCAACAGATGCATCGATAGCTTCTATAATTGCTGCGGCAGCAAATTTTGCAGGCACATAAATCATAGTGGCATCTGCCCCAACTGCATCTTTAGCTTCAGCTACAGAATTAAATACAGGTCTGTCTAAATGCTTTTGACCTCCCTTTTTAGGAGTAACACCTCCTACTAAATTTGTTCCATATTTTATTGCTTGCTCTGAATGGAAAGTTCCATGTGCACCTGTAAAACCCTGACAAATTACTTTAGTTTCTTTATTAACTAAAACTGACATTTATTTAATAGCCTCAACAATTTTCTTAGCAGCATCATCTAAGTTCTCTGCTGAAATTAATTTTAAACCTGAATTATCTAAAATTTCTTTTCCTTCTTTAAAATTTGTCCCTGCAAGTCGAACTACTAAAGGTACACTAATATTAATTTCTTTTGCAGCGTCCACTACTCCTTGTGCAAGCACATCACATCTCATTATTCCCCCAAAAATATTTATCAAAATTCCCTTCACATTTTTATCTGAAAGAATAATTTTAAATGCTGCAGAAACTTTTTCTTTTGAGGCTCCACCTCCTACATCTAAGAAATTAGCTGGCTCTTTACCATATAATTTGATTATATCCATAGTTGCCATTGCTAGACCTGCACCATTAACCATACATCCAATACTTCCATCTAACTTGATATAAGCTAAATCATGTTTGCTAGCTTCAATCTCAGTTGGATCTTCTTCATTTAGATCTCTTAATTCTAAAATTTCAGGGTGTCTAAATAATGCATTAGAATCGAAATTAACTTTCGCATCTAAACAAACAATCTTTCTCTCTTTTGTTAAAATTAAAGGATTTACCTCAACCATATTAGCATCTGTACTAATAAACATTTTATAAATCGATTTGATTAGTAAAATTGCTTGATCTTTTGCATCACTGTTTAAATCAAAAATTTTAATTACTGACTCACAATCTGCATCTGATATTTCTTCAGCTATATCAACTTTAGTTGTAATAATTTTTTCTGGATTTGAGCTTGCTACTTCTTCAATATCCATTCCACCTTGGTCACTTGAAATAAATGCGATCTTTGAGCTCGCTCTATCAACTAAACATGATAAATAGAATTCTTTTTCTATATTAGAGGATTCTTCAACATATAATCGCTTAACTTCTCTTCCTTCTGGTCCAGTTTGATGAGTTACAAGTGTTTTTCCAAGCAACTCATTTGCTGAATTTTTTAATTCCTCAAGTGTATTAAGAATTTTAACTCCTCCAGCTTTACCTCTACCACCAGCATGAATTTGAGCCTTTAAAACATACTTTTCAGTTTTTAAATTTTTTGCTTTTTCAATCAAGTCATCAACATTTGTTGAAAAAAATCCTGCTGGAACTATTGCTCCATATTTCTTTAAAATTTCTTTAGCTTGGTGCTCGTGAATATTCATTATTATTTTGAAAGATCTGGATCTATTTTAGAGGCAGCTTCCCAAAGAGCTTTTACAGCATCAATAGAGTGCATAAACTCTTTATTTTCTTTTTCATCTAAATCCACTACTTCAATTTTTTCAACTCCATCTTTACCAATTACAACTGGTACTCCAGCATAAACATTTTCTACTCCGTACTCGCCATTTAACTGTACTGCGCAAGGTAATAATTTTTTTTCATCTTTTAAATATGATTCAGCCATTTGAACTCCCGATGCTGCAGGTGCATAAAAAGCAGAACCTTTTTCTAAATACTTAACAATTTCTGCTCCACCGTCTCTAGTTCTTTGATTAATTTCTTCAACTCTCTCTTGAGAAATCTTTCCCTCTTTCACAAGATCCAATAAAGGTTTGCCAGATACTTTTGTAAATCTTGGCATTGGAACCATAGTATCTCCATGACCACCCATAACCATTGCTTCAATCTCTCTCACAGGCACACCAAACTCTAATGATAAAAATAGTTTAAATCTTGAGCTATCTAAAATTCCTGCCATGCCGACAACTTTATTTGCAGGCAAACCTGAAAACTTTTGAAACGCCATAACCATTACGTCTAAAGGGTTGGTGATACAAATTACGAAGGCGTTCGGAGCGTTTACTTTTACTCCTTGAGCTACCTGTTTAATAATTTTTAAATTTATACCAAGAAGGTCATCTCTACTCATTCCTGGCTTTCTAGGAACTCCTGCTGTAATTATAATAACATCAGAATCTTTAATATCTTTATAATCGTCTGTACCTGATAATTTTACATTAAATCCATCAACTGATGATGATTGAGCTATATCTAAAGCCTTTCCTTTAGCTATTCCACTTGCAACGTCAAATAAAACAACTTCATCAACAAGCTCCTTTATTCCGATTAAATGTGCTAATGTTCCACCTATTTGGCCTGCGCCAATTAAAGATATTTTTTTCATTTATTTCCTCTTATTTCATTGTTGGCATTACAAATTCTGCGTTTGTACGCACACCTGAAGGCCATCGTGATGTTACAGTTTTAAGTTTAGTATAAAATTTTATTCCTTCCATGCCATGCATGCCACTATCTCCAAATAATGATCTTTTCCAACCACCAAAACTATGAAAGGCCATAGGAACTGGAATTGGAACATTGATACCAACCATTCCTACTTGAATTTTACTAGCAAATGTTCTGCCTGCATCACCATCTCTAGTATAAATACTTACTCCGTTTCCGTATTCATGATCATTGATTAGTTTTGCAGCCTCTTCAAAAGTTTTAACTCTAACTACAGATAGAACTGGACCAAAAATTTCTTCTTTATAAATTCTCATGTCTTTATTAACGTGATCAAATAAACAACCACCTATATAAAATCCGTTTTCATAACCTTGGAGTTTTAAGTTTCTTCCATCGACAACTAATTTAGCACCTTCTTCAACTCCTAAATCAACATAACTTTTTACTTTTTCTAAATGTTCTTTTGTAACCAGAGGTCCCATCTCTGAAGTTTTATCCATACCAGGTCCTACTTTTAAGGCCTCTGCTTTTTTTGAAAGTCTTGAAACTAGTTCATCACCAATATCTCCAACAGCAACAGCAACAGCAACAGATTGAGCCATACATCTCTCACCTGCAGATCCGTAAGCTGCACCCATCAATCCATTTACTGCACCATCCAAGTCACAATCTGGCATGACTACTAAGTGATTTTTTGCACCTCCAAGTGCTTGTACTCTTTTTTCATTTTTAGCTGAATTTTCGTAGATATATTTTGCAATTGGAGTGGATCCGACAAAGCTTACAGCTTTAATATCTTTATTTTCTAAAATTGCATCAACAGCTTCTTTATCACCATTAACTACGTTAAATACTCCCTCAGGCAATCCAGCTTCACTAAGTAACTCTGCTAATCTAAGTGGACATGAAGGATCTTTTTCTGAAGGTTTTAATATAAATGTATTTCCACAAGCAATTGCTATTGGAAACATCCACATTGGTACCATTGCTGGAAAATTAAATGGAGTAATACCAGCTACTACCCCTAAAGGTTGTCTCATTGACCAACTGTCAACATTTGTACCAACATTTTCTGAATATTCACCTTTTAACAAATGAGGAATTCCACAAGCAAACTCAACTACCTCAAGCCCTCTTGTTAAAGATCCTCTTGCATCCTCAAAAACTTTTCCATGTTCTGATACTATTAGCTTTGTTAACTCATCAGAATTTTTTTCTATTAATTCCTTAAATTTAAATATTATCCTTGCTCTTTGTAAAGGAGGTTTTGCAGACCAAGTTTCAAATGCTTTTTTGGCTGCTTCTACAGCTTGATCTAAATCAGATTTACTTGCAAGTCTAACCTCAGATTCTTGTTCTCCTGTTGCAGGATTAAATACTTTTCCTTTTCTATCAGATGAACCTGGAATTATTTTTCCATTAACGAAGTGCTCTATTAATTTCATGAATACGGTCTTTTAAATCAAAAAAACTTAATAGTCTATTTAAACATTGGCCGTAGCTAACATTTTTTTAATTTCTGCAATTGCTTTTGCTGGATTTAGGCCTTTGGGACAAGCATTTGTACAATTTAAAATAGTATGACATCTGTAAAGTTTTAATTCATCAGCAACTTTTTTTAATCTTGCTTTTCTTTCTTCATCTCTACTATCAACGATCCATCTGTAAGCTTGTAGAAGGACTGCTGGACCTAAGTATTTATCTCCATTCCACCAATAACTTGGGCAAGATGTTGAACAACATGCACACATAATACATTCATAAGCGCCATCAAGTTTTGCTCTATCTTCTTGAGATTGATAAATTTCTGTTGTTTCTTTTTTTGAATTATTTTTTAACCAAGGTTCAATAGATTGATACTGTTTATACAAACCATCCAAATCTCCAATTAAATCTCTTTTAACTTTCAAGTGCGGTAGCGGATATATGTCTATATCTCCATCAATTTCCGAATGCGGAGTTGTGCACGCTAAACCATTTTTGCCACCCATGTTCATAGCACAAGAACCACAAACTCCATGAGCACAAGATCTTCTATAAGCTAATGTTGGGTCAATTTCGTTTTTAATTTTATTTAAAATATCTAAAACTTTTGAAGGACAATTATCCATATCAACTTCATAAGTATCAATTCTTGGATTTTCTTCAGTAGAAGGGTCCCATCTATAAACATTTACTCTTCTAAGATTTTTAGAGCCTGTTTTATCTTTAAAATATTTACCTTTTTTGACTTCAGAATTTTTTGGTAAATTCAATTGTACCATTAGTATACCCGCTCTTGTGGTGGGAAATATTGAACTTCATTAGTCAAAGTTGACTTGTGAACTGGCCTATAACTAATTTTTGTATTTTTTCCATCACACCAAGCAAGAGTATGTTGCATAAATTTATCATCATCTCTTTTTGGATAATCATCTCTTGCATGAGCTCCTCTGCTTTCTTTTCTGTGATATGCAGATTCTACTGTTGTTACTGCTTGTCTTATTAAATTATCAAATTCTAAAGTTTCAACTAAATCAGTATTAAATACTAAAGATCTATCTTTAACAGAAATAGAGTCCATTCCATCATAAGCTTTTCTAATATCATCAACGCCTTCTTTTAAATTTTTTTCTGTTCTAAATACTGCACATTTAGATTGCATTGTTTTTTGCATTGAAAGTCTAAGTTCTGCAGTACTATTATTACCATCTGCATTTCTTAACTTATCAAATCTATCTAAACATCTTTGTGTCTCAGACTCGGGTAACTCTTCATGAGGAGTTCCAGGTTTAACTAATTCTGCTGCCCTTTTTGCTGCTGCTCTTCCGAATACTACTAAATCAATTAATGAATTAGAGCCAAGTCTATTCGCACCATGAACAGATACACATGCTGCTTCTCCTATAGCCATCAGACCTGGAACAGTTTTTTCTGAACCATTAACAGTTAAAACTTCTGCTTTGTAATTTGTTGGAATACCACCCATATTATAATGAACTGTTGGGACAACAGGTATAGGCTCTTTAGTTACATCTACATTTGCAAATAACCTTGCAGCATCAGTAATTCCTGGAAGTCTACTTTCAATAATATCTTTATCTAAATGACTTAAGTTTAAATGAACATGATCTTGATCTTTTCCAACTCCTCTTCCTTCATTTATTTCAATAGACATTGATCTACTAACAACATCTCTTGATGCTAAATCTTTTGCATTTGGAGCATATCTTTCCATAAATCTTTCGCCCTTGGAGTTAGTTAGATAACCACCCTCACCTCTAGCACCTTCTGTTATTAACGTGCCATGACCATAAATTCCTGTTGGATGAAATTGAACAAACTCCATATCTTGAAGAGGCAATCCAGCTCTTAATACCATTGCATTTCCATCTCCAGTGCAAGTATGCGCAGATGTAGCTGAATAATAGACTTTCCCATATCCACCTGTAGCTATAATTACAGTATGTGCTCTAAATCTATGGATTGTTCCATCATTTAAATTCCATGCAATTAATCCCTTGCACGCTCCATCTTTCATTAAAAGATCTAATGCAAAATATTCTATAAAAAACTCAGTGTTATGTTTTAAGGCTTGTCCATAAAGCGTATGAAGAATTGCATGACCAGTTCTATCCGCAGCAGCACATGTTCTTTGTACAATTCCATTTCCATAATTTTTTGTCATTCCACCAAAAGGTCTTTGATATATTTTTCCCTCTTCAGTTCTGCTAAATGGAACTCCATATTTTTCTAGCTCTAAGACTGCCTTTGGAGCTTCTTTACATAAATACTCAATGCTATCTTGATCACCTAACCAATCTGCACCTTTAACCGTATCATACATGTGCCATCTCCAGTCATCTTCTCCCATGTTACCAAGTGCAGCTGAGATACCTCCTTGTGCAGCAGATGTGTGGCTTCTAGTTGGAAATACTTTTGAAATACAGGCTGTTTTCAATCCAGCTTCGCTTAATCCAACAGCGGCTCTCAAGCCAGATCCACCAGCTCCTAAGACAACTACATCATATTCATGATCTATAATATTATAAGCGCTCATTATTTTAGATTAAGTAAAATTATTATTGTTAATAATGGAATAATTATAGCAGAAATATAGAGAAGTCTGTTTGCGACATATTTGGTTTTTTCATTAGAAATATAGTCCTCAAAAACCTCACTAATACTTAGGGCAGAAAAAAAATAAGCAAAAATTAAAAATATACTAAATAAAAACTTATTTGTTTTGTTTGAAAAAAAACTAACTACTTCAGAATAGTCTCCATCATAAACTGATATGAAATTAATTATAAACCAAAACATTAAAGGGACTAAAATTATTGATGATAATTTTAAAAATATCCATTTTTTTGTAGCTAAATTCATATTAAAAAAAGTTTTTTCCAATTAAGTAAAATAAAATAGTTAAAATCAATGAACCAAAGATCACCATCAAACCTGTTATACGAGTAGTCTTTAGTTCATAGCCATAACCCATATCCATTATTATATGTCTGATTTCACTAAGTATCTGAAAACTAAAAGACCACGCTAACCCTATTGCAACAAATTTTCCAAGAAATGAATTAAAAAAAAAGTTTATCAAATCATATTTTGGTTCTCCTAAAATTAGCCAAGAAACCCAGACGCAAACTAAAGTTATTGCTAAGATATTTATTATTCCAGTTATTCTATGAGAAATAGATACTAGTGAGGATATGTGCCATCTATAAATTTGTATATGAGGAGAAAGAGGTTTTTTACTTTCCATAAAAATTATTTTTTATTAATGTTTCGGCAATTTCAACTGCATTTAAAGCTGCACCTCTAAGTAAATTGTCTGAGACAATCCACATATTTAAGCAATTCTTTTTAGTCTTATCTTCTCTAATTCTTGAAATGAATGTCTCATCTTTTCCAGCCGCTTCAAGTGGTGTTGAATATCCACCATCTTGTCTCTCATCAATAACTTTACAGCCTTCCATTTTCTCAAGACATTCTTTAATTTGATCAATTGTAAATTCTTTTTCTAATTCTAAATTTACTGCTTCAGAATGAGAAACTAAAACTGGTACTCTTACACAAGTTGCTGATAATTCAATATTTTGATCTAGAATTTTTTTAGTCTCATTGGTCATTTTTAATTCCTCTTTTGTGTATCCGTCATCAGCAAATACATCAATATGTGGAATTAAATTAAATGAAATTTGTTTTGTAAAATTTTTTGATACAATTGCTTTGTTTTCTAGTGCTAACTTAGTCTGTTCTACTAATTCATCCATTGGTGCTTTACCACCACCAGATACTGATTGATATGTAGCTACAACTACTCTTTTTATTTTAAATAAATCATGGATTGGTTTTAATGGTAAGACTAATTGTGCAGTTGAGCAATTAGGATTAGCAATAATATTTTTTTTTATATTTTTTAAGTCATCCGCATTTACTTGAGGTACAATTAAAGGAACATCAGGGTCCATTCTATAAAAACTAGAATTATCTATTACAATACTGTGACTTGCTGCTTTTGAGGCATAAGCTTCTGAAATTTTTCCACCCGCTGCAAAAAAAGTAATTTTTGCTTTTGAAAAGTCAAAAGTCTCTAAATTTTCAACTTCTATGTCTTTACCTTTAAAATTAATTTTTGAACCAGCACTTCTTGCAGATGCAACTAAAAAAATTTCTGAAATAGGCAAATTTTTCCTCTCAAGCACTTCTAGTACTTTTCTTCCAACATTGCCCGTGGCTCCGACTATAGCTATATTCATGATGGGGTTGTTATACTAAATGAAAGGTAAATCGCAAACTTTTCCAGCGCAATTATGTCCATTTACAACAACTTTTATATTTTGCTCAGGATTCCAGTATTCTTTTTGCATCATAGCTATACCAATTACTTTTTTGAAGTGAGGTGAATAGCAAGCAGATCTTAATTCTCCAATTAGGTTATTGTGTTCATCTGTCAAATCTAGAGAACCTGTTACACTGATTTCATTAATATCAATTTTTATACCCATCAATTTTTTAGTAATTCCTTCTTCTTTTATTTTGATTAATTTTTCCTTACCCAAAAACTTTGCATCAGTATCTAAGTTAATATACTTATCAAAACCACACTCAAACGGGTTATCATTGTTATCCATATCGTTTCCAAATGATAGAAGAGCACTTTCAATTCTTTCTATTAAATTAGGGCATCCAGGCTTAACATTAAATTCTTTACCAGCTTCAAATAAATGATCATATAACTTTTGACCAGACTCAGTATTTTGAACATAAATTTCATAGCCACCTTGCTTAGACCAACCTGATTGTGCAATTAAATGTTCAACTCCTTCAAAATTAAAATAATCAAATCCAAAAAATTTCAATTTAGTTATTTTTTCGCCAAATACTTTTTCCATTAACTTAAATGATTTTGGACCTTGAACAGCCATGATGTCTACATTTGGTTCAAAGATTTTCACATCAAATTTATTTCCAATTGCTAATCCTTTTGCAAATAAAATTACATCAGAGTCTGCAATGGATATCCACCATTTCTCCTGACTTAATCTCAGCACTACAGGATCATTAATTAATCCACCTTGGTCATCTATAATAGGACAATAATAACATCTACCATCTTTAGATTTAGATAAATCTCTACAAGTCATTAATTGAACTAATTTAGCTGAGTCTTTTCCTGAAATTTCAACTTGCCTTTCTGCTGCAACATCCCAAATTTGAACATGTTCTTTTAAGTGATGATAAGAGTCTTCTACAGATCCAAAGGCTGCTGGAAGCAACATATGGTTATAGATTGTATAAGCTGTTACACCTTGTTTTTCTATTCTTGAAGTATAAGGTGTACTTCTAAGTCTTCTAGATTTTGCTATTGAATAATTTTTCATTTATTTAAAAAATCTAAAACCTTGTCCCGCATTTCAAATGCTTTTTCAATCATAATCATATGCCCACATCCTTCAATTACATGTATAGTTGAATTTTTAATCAATTGAGAGAATTTTTTTCCAGATTCTAAATTAACCATTTTATCTAAAGAACCAAAAACAAACATTGATGGAACCTCGACAGATTCAGCTGCGGTTGAACCATTTTTGTAATTATTACAAGCTATAAGATCTACTGCAAGTATTTCACTTATATCTTTTGGAGATTGAATAATTCTTTCTACTGGATTTCCACCTATAAATTTTTTTGAACCTTCATATCCCCACTTCATCATTAACTTTACTGCATCAGAATCTCCATTTTCTGCAAGCTCAATCAAATCAGGATGAACAGGCATTTTATTGGATCCACCTACAAAAACTATTTTTTTTAGTCTATCTTTGTATCTATGGGAATACTCAAGTATTTCTAAACATCCTTGTGAATGACCAACTAAAATTAAATTTTGAAGATCTAAGGCATCAAATACAAGTTCCAACCATTCTGCTATTTCCTCAATAGTTTTTAAACATGGCCCCTCAGAATTTCCATGTCCTGGTAGATCAATAGATAATACATTGAAATTATTATTTGAAAAAAATTGCTCACTTAATGACCAAACAATATGAGATAAGCCACTTCCATGAAGAAAAACAATGGTATCTTTGTTTTTATCTATACCTTTGCCATTGTCTGAAGCAAAAATACTTTTATTTTCGATTTCAAATATCAATTAGATTCCTAAACTTTTTTTCTCAGTTCAAACTTCTGTATTTTTCCAGTTGATGTCTTAGGTAGTTCGCAAAAAACGACCTTTTTGGGAACTTTAAATCCAGCCAAAGTTTCTTTACAAAAATCAATTAATTCTTTTTCAGTAACAGGCTTATCTTGAACCATCTCGATGAAAGCACAAGGTACTTCTCCCCATTTTTCATCAGGTTTAGCAACTACTGCTGCTATTGAAACCGAAGGATGTTTAGATAAAGTATTTTCAATTTCTATTGATGAAATATTTTCTCCCCCTGAGATAATAATATCTTTAGATCTATCTTGAATTTTTACATATCCATCAGGAAACATAACTGCCAAGTCACCACTATGAAACCATCCATCTTTCATTGCTTTGTCTGTAGCTTCTTTATCTTTAAAGTAACCCTTCATTACTACGTTTCCTCTTATCATAATCTCACCGATAGTTTTTCCATCTTTAGGAACTTCTTTCATCGTCTCTGGATCTAAAACTGTTACTCCTTCTGTATTGGGATACCTTACTCCTTGTCTTGCTTTAATCTCATTTTGTTTATCTTCATCTAAATCATTCCATCCATCATTCCACGCACATTGTGTAACATGACCATAAGTTTCTGTAAGACCATAAACATGCATAACTTCAAATCCAAGAGATTTCATTTTTTTAAAAATAATACTTGGCGGAGGTGCTCCAGCAGTTAAGACGTAAACTTTATGCTTTAATTTTTTTCTATCACTTTCTGGAGCTCCAGTTATCATATTTAAAACTATTGGCGCTCCTCCAAAATGAGTAATGTCATATTTATCAATAAGCTCAAAAATTTTCTTAACATCAATATTTCTTAAGCAAATTGTTCTTCCATTTAACATTGGAACTGTCCATGGATAGCACCAGCCATTACAATGAAACATAGGTACAACTGTTAAAAAGTTTAAACGATTAGGCATATTCCAGGCAACAGTACTTCCTGTGGACATTAAGTACGCACCTCTATGATGGTAAACAACACCTTTAGGATTGCCAGTTGTACCTGAAGTATAACTTAAAGATATTGCCTGCCATTCATCATCAGGCATTTTCCAATCAAAATTCTCATCTCCAGTATTTAAAAAACTTTCGTATTCTAAATCTCCAATTTTTTCCAATTTTGATTGATCAGCATGTTTGTCATTAATATCTATAACAGTGATTTTTTTATTTAAATTTTTTAAAGCTTTTTTTACTTCTACATGTAATTGTCTATCTACAACCAATACCTTTGCATCACTGTGATTTAAAATATAATTAATTGTATTAGCATCTAATCTTATATTAATTGTGTTTAAAACGGCTCCTGTCATTGGAACTGAGTAGTGTGCCTCAAAAATTTCAGGAGTATTAAAAGCTAAAAAAGATACTGTATCTCCTTTTTGAATACCAATTTTAGAAAGTGCACTGGCAAATTTTACTGCTCTTTTATAAACTTCATTCCAAGTATAGCTTCTATCCTCATAAACTATAGCCTCATAATCAGGATAAACATCTTTGGCTCTTTGTAAAAATGTTAGTGGTGTTAATGGAACATAATTTGCATTATTTCTATCCAGATTAATATCGTAATGATTCATTGTTAATTAAATTTAAATTTCATTATATTTGAGCTACCTGAAACTGCTGATTTATAATGATATTCTGCTCTTGGTAACACTTTTTCAAAGTAGAATGTAGCTGTATTAATTTTGTCTGAATAAAACTCTTTATTTTCCTCATAATCTTTAAAACTGATTTCTAAGATTTTTATCCATGAAAAAGCAATCGAAATATAACCAAGTGTTTTTAAATAGTCATTTGCAGCTGCAGAAACATCATCTTTTTCTATTTTACTTTTGTCTACAATCCAACCAGTGAACTTTGATAAAATATCAAGATAATATGTAAGATCTTTTGTAAAAGATTTTACCTTTTCATGTTTGTTTTCACATTCAGATTTTATCATTTCTAAAAATTTAGAAATTACATCACCATTTCTATTTATTAATTTTCTAAATACTAAATCAGCAGCTTGAACTGAATTGGTTCCTTCATATATCGGTGTAATTCTATTATCTCTATATAACTGTTCAATACCTTGGTCTTTGGTATAACCGTACCCTCCATGAATCTGCATAGCATCACTCGTAATCTCCATAGCTAAATCAGTAAATAAAGATTTCACTACAGGTGTCATCAAAGAAACATAATCAGAAGCTTCCTGTTTAATTTTTTCATCTGGATGATGAAGACTAACTTCAGTTTGTTGAGACAACCAAAAGCATAAAGCTCTTTCTCCCTCAATTATAGATTTCATATTTAATAAAGTTCTTCTTATGTCTGCATGGTCAATAATAAAATCTGCACCATTTGAAGATTTAGAATTATTAGTTTTTCCTTGTTTTCTCTCTTTTGCATAAGCAAGTGAATTTTGGTAAGCAATTTCTGAAATACCCAATCCCTGAATACCGACTACAATTCTCTCAAGATTCATCATGGTAAACATTGCATTTAAACCTTTGTCCTTAGGACCAATCATATATCCTGTTGCATCATCAAAGTTTAAGACACAAGTTGCCGAACCTTTAATTCCCATTTTTGTTTCAATAGATCCCGTTGAAATGCCATTTCTTTGTCCAACCGATCCATCTTGATTTACTAAAAACTTGGGTACTAAAAATAAACTTATTCCTTTTGTTCCTGTAGGTGAGTCAGTAGATCTAGCTAAGACTAAATGAACAATATTTTCTGTTAAGTCATGATCGCCTGATGTGATGAAAATTTTTTGGCCAGTTATTTTATAAGTTCCATCAGATTGACTAACTGCTTTTGTTTTAAGTAAACCTAAATCAGTACCACAAACAGGTTCTGTTAAGCACATCGTACCACTCCACTTACCTTCTACAATTTTAGGTAAATATTTATCTTTTATTTCATCAGTAGCGTGATGATTAATACAATTGTATGCTCCAATACTTAATTCACTATAAAGTTTAAAAGATAAACTCGCTGAAGACAGCATTTCGTCAAAAAAAGCACTCACTGTTTTTGGCATTCCTTGACCACCATATTTTGGATCGCATGACAATGAAGTCCATCCATCCTCAATATATTTTTGATAAGTTTCTTTGTATCCTGGTGGTGTTCTAACTACACCATTTTCTAAAACTGCCGGATTTTCATCACCTGCTTTAGCAAGTGGTAAAATTAAATTTTGATTGATTTTAGCTGCTTCTTCTAAAATATCTTTAACCAAATCTGAGCTGACTTCATTATATCTTTCAAGATCATTATAATTTTTGTTATCTCTTAATTTTTCATAGAGAAACATCATATCTTTGACAGGTGCAGAATAACTTGGCATTTAAAAAGCTTAGAATACTTAGAGATTTATTGCAATTTTGAAATTATCGCATCGCCCATTTGCGAAGTAGATACTTCTTTCATACCCTCAGAAAGGATATCTTTCGTTCTTAGACCATCATTTAATACAGCCTGCACTGCATTTTCTAAAGCATCAGCTTCATTATCAAGATCTAAAGAATATCTTAAAGCCATTGCAAAACTTAGTACTGTTGCGATTGGATTTGCTAGCCCTTTTCCTGCAATATCAGGAGCTGAACCATGTATAGGTTCATACATTGCTCTCATTTCACCATCTTTATTTTTTGCACCTAAAGATGCAGAAGGTAATAACCCTAAAGATCCTGTTAACATCGAAGCTTGATCTGAAAGCATATCACCAAATAAATTATCAGTGACAATTACATCAAACTGTTTTGGATTTCTAAGTAATTGCATTGCACAGTTATCTGCAAGCATATGACTTAGCTCAACATCTTTGTATTCTTTTTCATGAAGTTCCTGAACTTCTTCTTTCCATAGTTGTCCAGCTTCCATAACATTAGATTTCTCACAAGATGTAACTTTATTTGATCTTTTTCTAGCAAGATCAAAGGCAACTCTTGCAACTCTAGTAATTTCACTAGTAGTATAAGTATGAGTGTTTATTCCTTTTCTTTCACCATTTTCTATTGGTTTAATACCTCTTGGTTCACCAAAATAAATTCCACCTGTTAATTCTCTTACAATCATTATATCTAAACCCGAAACTACTTCTGGTTTAAGTGTTGATGCACCAACTAACTGTTCAAAACATATGGCAGGTCTCAAATTTGCAAATAATTTTAATTCTTTTCTTAATTTTAATAAAGCTCTCTCCGGTTTTTTTGAAAACTCAATATTATCCCACTTAGGTCCTCCAACTGCACCGAGCATAACAACTTCGCTCTCTAAAGCTTTATAAAAAACTTCATCTGTTATAGGTGTACCGTGTTTATCGTAAGAACATCCACCCGCAAGATCTTCATCTATTTCAAAGTCTAAAGATTTTTTATCATTAAACCAATTAATTATTTTTCTAACTTCTCCAATTACCTCAGGTCCAATACCATCACCTGGTAATAATAGAATTTTTCTTTTTTTTACTTTAATCATTAAAAACCCAAGGTTTTTTATCTTTTAACTGATTTTCAAAATTTTGAATTTTATCAGATTTTTTTAAAGAAAGAGCAATGTCATCTAATCCTTCTAACAAACATTTTTTCTTAAATGGATCTATTTCAAATTTAATTTCATTGTTTCCGTAAATAATTTTTTGATCATTTAAGTCTACAGAAATTTCTTCTTTTCTATTTGCATATTCAGAAAGTTCTTTTATTTTTTCTTCTTCAAGAATTATTGGTAAAATTCCATTTTTAAAACAATTACTATAAAAAATATCAGCATAACTTGAACTAATCACACAAGTAATTCCAAAATCTAACAATGCCCATGGAGCATGCTCTCTTGATGAACCACATCCAAAATTGTTGCCTGCAATTAAAATTTTTGAGTTATTAAATGGTTCCTGATTTAATACAAAATCATTAATTTCTTTTCCATTATCGTCATATCTCATTTCAAAAAACAAATTTTTTCCAAGTCCAGTTCTTTTTATTGTTTTTAAAAATTGCTTAGGAATAATCATATCTGTATCAATATTTACGATTGGTAAATAAGCAGGAATGCTTTTTAATGTATTAAATTTTTGCATTTAATTTTGATACTTTCTTACATCATCTAAATTACCAGAGATTGCAGCTGCAGCTGCCATCCCGGGGCTCACTAGATGCGTTCTGCCACCTCTTCCCTGTCTTCCTTCGAAGTTTCTGTTTGAAGTAGATGCACATCTTTCCTCTGGTTTTAATTTATCTGCATTCATTGCTAAACACATAGAACAGCCTGGCTCTCTCCATTCAAATCCTGAATTTACAAATATTTTATCTAAACCTTCTTGCTCAGCTTGTTCTTTAACCAATCCTGACCCTGGAACTACAATGGCATTTACATGAGATGATATTTTTTTATCCTTTAAGATTTTGGCAGCTTCTCTTAAATCTTCAATTCTTCCATTTGTACAGCTTCCAATAAAAACTTTATCTATCTTGATATCAGTTGCTGCCATATCAGGTGTTAGTCCCATATATTTTAATGCTCTTTCAATTGAGTTCTTTTTATCCTCATCTTTTTCATTTTGAGGATTTGGTACTTTTCCATCGATTGTAATTACATCTTGAGGTGAAGTCCCCCAAGTAATCATTGGTAAAATATCATTTGCATTAAGATTTATTTCTTTATCAAAACTTGCATCAGCATCTGTTTTTAAACTGTTCCAGTATTCAAGTGCCTTTTCCCAATTTTCTCCTTTTGGAGACATGGGTTTACCTTTTAAATATTCAAATATTTTTTCATCTGGAGCAATTAATCCAGCTCTTGCACCACCCTCAATGGTCATATTGCAAATAGTCATTCTCTGTTCAACACTCAAAGATCTTATTAAATCTCCAGCATATTCAACTACACAACCTGTTCCTCCTGCAGTACCAATCTTTCCGATGATTTGAAGTATTACATCTTTAGATGTTACTCCTAATGGAAGTATTCCATTAACATTAATTCTAAAATTTTTTGCTTTCTTTTGAACGAGTGTTTGCGTTGCTAAAACATGTTCAACTTCAGATGTTCCAATACCAAAAGCTAATGATCCAAAAGCTCCATGAGTTGCAGTATGACTATCTCCACATACAATAACTGTTCCTGGTTGAGTAAAACCTTGTTCTGGTCCAATAATATGAACAATTCCTTGTCGTTTATCATCCATACCAAAAAGCTGTACACCAAATTCCTTACAATTTGATTCTAATGTATCAACTTGTATTTTTGATTCCTGATCTGATATCCCTTTAGTTCTATCTGTCGTTGGAACATTATGATCAGCAACAGCTAAAGTTAAATTAGGATGACGAACTTTTCTATTTGAATTTCTTAAGCCTTCAAAAGCTTGTGGACTAGTAACTTCATGAATTAAGTGTCTATCGACAAACAATAAAGCTGTTCCATCTTCTTGCTGATCTACTAAATGATCATTCCAAATTTTATCGTAAAGAGTAGTGGACATTGAAAAAAAAATTATTTTTTTTCTGAAGTACTTTCTGTTGATTGTTCGGCAGTAGCTTCTTCTGTCTTAGGGGCTTCTTCTTTTGGAGCTTCTGCAGCTGGTGCTGCTTCTACTTTAGGAGCCTCTTCCTTTGGAGCTTCTGTTGGTGGTGCTACATTTTCTTCAGTAACTGTTTCAGGTTTCGCATCAACATCAATACCAATTTTTTTTCTGATTTTTTCTGCAATCCTTGCTGATTTACCTGTTCTATCTCTTAGATAGTATAATTTTGCTCTTCTTACTTTTCCTGATCTAATAACTTTAATTGAGTCAATTAGAGTTCCATAAAGTGGAAATGTTCTTTCAACACCTTCACCAAAAGAAATTTTTCTAACTGTGAAAGACGAGTTTAAATCTCTGCTTTTTTTTGCAATACAAACGCCTTCAAAATACTGAATTCTCTCTTTTTTTCCCTCTGTAATTCTAACACCTACTTTAACTACATCTCCAGGGTAGAATTCAGGTATCTTTTTTTCTGAAAGTATTTTTTTAACGTTATGTTGATTTATCTCTTCAATTGTTTTCATAGTTATATTTATCAAATTAATTCTTCTTATATTTTTCCCATAAATCTGGTCTTCGGACGCGTGTTATAGCCTCAGATTGAGATAAACGCCAGTGTTTAATTTTACTGTGATCTCCTGACAAAAGTACTTCAGGAACCGCTTTTTCCTCCCAAATTTGAGGTTTTGTGAACTGAGGATACTCTAATAATCCATTTTCAAAACTTTCGTTTACCTTAGAATTCTCATTTCCCAGAACACCGGGTAAAAGTCTCAAAATACTATCAATCACCACAAATGCTGCTGACTCTCCTCCTGATAAAATAAAGTCTCCAATACTAACTTCTTCTATATTTCTTGTGCTTAACACTCTTTCATCAACTCCTTCGAAATGTCCACAAATTATCGAAACCGATTTTTCCTTCGATAATTCTTTGGCATAATTTTGATCAAATTTTTTTCCTCTAGGAGATAAATATAATATTTTTTCTCCTTCATTTTTATTTTGATCTAATGATTTAGCTAATACATCTGCCTTCATCAACATACCTGAACCACCTCCATATGGAGTATCATCTACAGTTTTATGTTTATCCTCAGCAGCATCTCTAATGTTTACCACTTTTAAATTCCAAATATTTTTAGACATTGCTTTTCCATACAGACCTTTAGACAAAGGACCAGGAAAAATATCTGGATAAAGTGTAAACACTTGAGCTTGCCACATAGATTATCTTTAGTTTATTTTTTTTCCTCAGCTGGAGCTTCTTCCTTTGGAGCTTCTGCTGCTGGAGCTGCTTCTGCTTTAGGAGCTTCTTCTTTTGGAGCTTCTTCTTTTGGAGCTTCTGCTGCTGGAGCTGCTTCTGCTGCTGGAGCTTTAGGAGCTTCTGCACCATCTTCCTCTTTTTTATTTCTTTCTTTTTTAGGAACAGCTTTATTTGGATTATTTCCAGCTGCTGGCATAGGGATTAAATCATTTTCACCTAAAATTCTTTCAACTCTTGTTGTTGGTTTAGCGCCTTGACCTAGCCAATATTTAATTCTTTCAGCTTCAAGACCTACTCTTTCTTTTTTATCTTTAGGAAGTAGTGGGTTAAAAAAACCAACTTTTTCTATAAATCTTCCATCTCTTGGGAAACGACTGTCAGCTACAACAACTTTGTAAACTGGTCTCTTTTTAGAGCCTCCCCTTGATAATCTAAGTTTTAACATTTGTTCTCCTTATTTTATTATTTTAGTTTATTAAATAGCTCTGGTGGTATCCCTTGATCAGACATACCTTTCAGATTTCCTTTTGACATCTTTTTCATCATTTCAGACATCATTTTAAATTGCTTAAGCAATTTATTGATAGTGGCTGGATCTGTGCCAGAACCATTAGCAATTCTTTTTTTTCTTGAACCATCAATTACTTTTGGATTCTCTCTCTCTTTTTTTGTCATTGATAAAATGATAGCTTCGTTTTTTGTTATAATACTTTCGTCAATCCCTGCTGAATCCATTTGAGATTTAATTTTAGATACTCCTGGCATAAAAGACATGATCCCCTCAATGCCTCCCATTTTTTTCATTTGTCTTAATTGAGAAAGGTAATCTTCCATAGAAAATTGACCCTTTTTTAAATTTTCTTCAGCTTTTTTAATGTTCTCTTCGCCTAAATCTTGAGCAGCTTTTTCTACAAGAGAAACAATGTCTCCCATTCCTAAAATTCTATTTGCTATTCTATCTGGATGAAATACCTCAAAATTTTCTATTTTTTCACCTATACCCAAAAATTTTATTGGAACATTTGATACATATTTCATACTCACGGCAGCTCCACCTCTGGCATCACCGTCAGCTCTAGTTAATATTATTCCAGATAAGTTAACTGTGTTTTTGAACTCTTTTGCAACTGAAGCAGCAACTTGACCTGTAAGAGAGTCCGCTACAAGAAAAGTTTCTGCTGGATTAATAATGCTCTCAATTTGTTTGATCTCGCTCATCATTTGTAAATCAATTTGAGTTCTCCCAGCTGTATCAAACAAAATTATATCTGCTCCATTTAGATTTGCTGCACTCATGGCTCTTTGGCAAATATCAGTTGGTTGTTGACCTTCGATAATTGGAAGTGTCAAAATATTATTCTGTTCACCTAAAGATCTAAGCTGTTCTTGTGCTGCTGGCCTATAAATGTCCAAACTGACCATCATCACTTTTTTCTTTTTATTATCTTCTAAATATTTAGCTAATTTTGCAGTAGAAGTTGTTTTACCCGAACCCTGCAAACCAACCATCATCATAGGAACTGGTGGTACAGCATTTAAATTTATGTCTGCATTGCTAGAACCTAGTAAATTTACTAGCTCATCGTAGACAATTTTTACAACCATATCTCCAGGAGAAGTTGATCTTATAATTTCTTGTCCTAAAGCTTTAGGTTTTACGTTTTCAACAAATTCTTTTGCAACATCTAAAGAAACATCTGCCTCAAGTAATGCTTGTCTAATACTTCTCAAACCCTCATCTACCTGAGCTTCATTCAGAGAGGGTGCTTTTTTTAAAGAAGAAAAAATTTCTTCAAATTTATTTGTTAAATTTTCAAACATATATTTTTTTGTTACGCATAGCAGTAACGCACTAGTGGGCGAACTCTCGCTGACTAGTGTCGATCTCTTTGTTTCCAAAGACACCGCAAAGTTAATGTTTTTGCGGAAACGGCAACAACCTATAATAGAGGTTCAAAAAGTCAATAAATAAGTTAAATATCTAATTATGAATATTAAAGCATTTAAAATGGACGGTTTAGGCAATGATTTTGTAATTATTGATAATAGAGAAAAAGTTACAAATCTTACCAAAGACCAAATAATTAAAATTTGTGACAGAAACTTTATAGGATGCGACCAACTTATATTAATTAATAAAGACCAAAATTACGATGCTTCAATAGAATTTTTTAACTCTGACGGTGGGATTTCTGGTGCATGTGGAAATGGTACAAGGTGTGTGGCTGAGCTATTAGGAAAAGAAAAAAATAAAGACACGATTATATTAACAACTTTATCTGGCCATTTAAAATCTCATATTTTAGGAGAAAAATTAGTATCTACTGAAATTGGTTTGGGCAGAACTAAATGGAATGAAATTCCATTATCTGAAGAATTAGAAACTAAAAACTTAAATATTAAAATTGTTGATTCAAATAATAATGAATTTTTTGGAGGAACGGCCGTCAATGTGGGAAATCCTCATATAATTTTTTTTGTGGAAGACAACGAACAATTCAAAATAGAAAAAGTTGGCCCAGAAATAGAAAACCACAAACTGTTTCCAGAAAAATGTAATGTCACAATAGCCACAATAGTAAACAAAGAGTTAATAAAAGTAAAAGTTTGGGAAAGAGGAGCTGGTTTGACAAAAGCATGTGGAACTGCAGCTTGTGCTACTGCCTTTGCTGCTAAGCAGGCAGGACTTGCTAGCGATAAAGTTAACATCGAATTTTCTACTGGAAAATTGACGATATCTATAGATGAAAACGATAGTATCCACATGAAAGGTCCTGTTTCTGATATAAAAGAAATCAATATAGAAATTTAATGGGAATTTTCGAAAAATTTAAATCAGGGTTTAAAAAAAGTGCTTCAGCTTTTACATCGGGCCTAAGAGATATAGTTGTCAAAAAAGAAATTGATGACAAAACTTTAGACAGAATTGAGGATTATTTAATTCAATCAGATGTTGGGGTAGCTTCTGCCTCAGAAATTAGAGAAATAATCTCAAAAACAAAAATAGATCCAAACAAAGATTTAACTACTGAGATAAATAATATTCTTAAAGACTACATAATCTCAGTTATGAAACCTCTAGAAAATAATGAATTTTTTAAAAATAAAGAAAAACTTAATGCCATTTTAGTTTCTGGAGTTAACGGCGTTGGTAAAACAACAACTATTGGGAAAATTAGTAAAATATTAAAAGAAAATGGTAATAAAGTTATGTTGGCAGCATCAGATACATTTAGAGCTGCTGCTATAGAGCAATTAGAAAATTGGGCAAAAAAAATTAATGTTGAAATTACAAAATCTTCACAAGGTTCTGATCCTGCATCTGTAGCCTATAAGGCAATAGAAACTTCTATATCAAACAATTTTAATCAAGTTTTAATTGATACTGCTGGAAGATTACAAAATAAAAAAAACCTAATGGAAGAATATAAAAAAATAGCAAATGTTACAAAAAAAATAGATGAAAGTGCACCTCATGATGTGATTTTAGTTTTAGATGCAACTTCAGGTCAAAACGTTTTAAATCAAGTTGAAGAATTTAATAAAATTATTCCAATTACAGGATTAGTAATGACAAAATTAGATGGAACAGCTAAGGGGGGAATACTTCTAGCTGTAGCCAAAAAGTATAAAATACCAATTATTGCACTTGGTTTAGGGGAAAAAGAAGATGATCTGCAAATTTTTGAAGCTGAAAAATTTGCTGATGCCTTTACACAAATTACTTAATTAAAGTGCTTGATATTAAAGGTTTATAGAAACTACATCTATAATTATCCTTAAATTTGTAGTGTCCACAATCCTTTGCAATAGATGAAATAATGAAATCAAATTTTCCATTAGTTGGATATAAATCTAATTTCTTTTCAACAATATCGTATTTGAAATTTACTTTTAAACTTTTAACAGCACTAATCATTACCAATGTTTTGTTATCCTTTAATAGATAATAAGCAAAATCATCTGGAAAAACTGGAAAATTATATTCCTTTAAAAAATTTTTTGCTTTTCTTGGAAACCATTCATAAGAAATCAATGGTGATGATAGTTCTGTTTTATAATCATATATATAGAGATCTTTAGGGTAATCATTGATGTAATTACTTACTTCCCCTTTTGCTAATATAGCCTTTTCTCTTGGTTTAAAATACAAAGCAAAATTTTCATCATGTGAGTTCATTTGATCAATAAAAAATAAATTTTCAATTGAAGACAAATTTTCTTTAGAAAAAGAAGTTCCTGAAATAAGAAAAGTCAAAAAAATATAAATGAATAATTTCTTCATGATTAAAAATTAATTAGAATTTTTGGAATAAAATTGTTTTGATTGTGGCTTAATTTAAACTTTTTATAAATGAACTTAGTTGGAAAACCATATTATTATCAAATTCCATCATATGATCGTCATGTTTGGTAAAATAAGAGGACTTTGGATCATTTGCTAAATCAAACATCTTCTTGCCCATTGAAAAAGGAACAATTTGATCTTTTTCGCCATGCATAACTAAAACTGGAATATTAATATTTTTTATTTTTTCATCATTTTTATATTTATCTTTCAATATTAGAGAGACAGGAACGTATGGATAAAAATTCTTAGCTGCAGCAATCATTGAAGTGAAAGGTGTTTCTAAAATTAAACCAGCATATTTTTTATTTTGAGAAACCTCAGTTGCAATTCCTGTGCCAAGTGACTCTCCATAAATGATTAAATCACTGTCACTCAAACCTTTATTTTTAAGCCAGTTAATTGCACTTTTTCCATCCTCATATAAAGCATTTTCAGATGGTTTTCCTAAATTTCCACTAAATCCACGCCAAGCGATAATTAAAAAATTTACATTCATATTTTTAAAATGATTCAATTTATGAATTCTATTTTCTAGGCTTCCTGCATTTCCATGAAAATAAACAACAGTCTTAAATTTTTTCAAATCTTTTTTATGAAACCATCCTAAAAGGCTAATGTTGTCTGTTGTTTGAATTTGAACTTTTTCTATTTCTACTTCTATTTTATCTCCTGAATAATTATTTTCCTGGGGATGATACATTAGATTTCTTTGAAATATAAAAAGATAAGCTAGTAAAATAAAATATATAACTAAGATCCAAATTATAATTTGCAAAAAAAAATTCCTACGTTTTAGTTTCATATTTTTTTCTTATTAAATAAATACCTAAAAATACCATCAAAGATCCTACCAAATGATAAAAATATAAATTTTCATTGAAGAAGAAGTGGCCATACGCTGCACCATAAACTGTATACAAGTAAAGAACCGAACCTGTAATTGATGCTCCTAAAATTTTATTAACATGATTAAAAAGTAAAAAAGCAATTATACTAGGAGATAATGCAGCAAAAAGAACCCAAAAATAAAACTCATAACTAAATGTTGTTTTGAAATAATAAAAGTTTTCTATTAAAAAAAAAGGTAGTAGACTAATAAATCCAAACATTGATATTAGAGTGAATCTTTCTAATAAAGGAAGTGAAGATTTCCAGTGATATAAATAAATAGTATATAAAGCCCAGCCTACAGATGCACCTACCATCCAAATATCTCCAGATGTAAATTTGAGATTAAACAAAGTACTTAAGTCTGCTTTGATAATAATTAACAAAACACCACTAAAACATATAAAAATTCCTATTGCTCGTAAAAATGTTAATTTCTCTTTGAAAAAGAAGTAGGATATTAAAATTATAAATATAGGAGATGATGAATATATTATACCCATGTTAACTATTGTTGTAGTTTTACCAGCGATAAAGGGAAATGCTCCACAAACACCACAGGCCAAAGATCCTAATATAAATAACTTTGGTAGCTCCTTTTTATAAATTTTATAATTCTTGAATAAATAATTAAAAGTAAAAGGCAATAATATCAAAAAACAAAATAACCATCTCCAAAAAGCTAAAGATATTGGAGGCACAAATTCAACACCACCTCGGGCAATTATTAAATTAGAAGCCATAAAAATAGGCTGAATGAAAAGTATTGGGTAGGCTAATAAATTTTTATTTTGACTAAACAATTGTATATTAAGAAAAATTATTTTTTATCGAAAAACGCTTCGTAAACCATCATAAAAATTGCTCCACCCATCAAAATATAAACAGGAAGGACATCAAAAAATCCAATCATCGATGATCTAGTCAATGTTGTTGCAAGTCCTACTAAAAAAGCAATTGCGAGAAGAGAACCTAAAAATGTTGTAAATTTTTGCATTTAATTATTACATTCTTTTTCTAGCCAATTAGCAACACCTAAAAATCTTTGATCATCGTATTTTGCACCAATTAATTGTACACCTAAAGGTAAATTGTTTTCACCTTGAAGTATAGGTAATGATATACAAGGTGTACCTAAATAAGACCATACTTTATTAAATTCTGCCGTTCCTGTGCTTTTTAAACCTTTCAGTGCTACTCCAGGACTAGATGGAGATAAAACACCATGATAGTCCTCAAAAACTTCCTTATAAGATTCATAGCTTCTTTTCATAAAATCTATAGCTTCTGCATATTCTTTTGCGGAATGTTTGTTACCTTTTGAAATTGCATCTTGCATATACTTAGATAATTTTTTCTTATATTTTTTATAATAGAGTGAAAAATTATTAGCTAAATCTGTCTCATGAATTATTTGATGGTATTTATGAATATCTTTAAAGTACGAAGGTGTATCAAAAACTTCGATATTATTTTTGAATGATTTTATAAAGTATTCAAATGCTTCTCTTGATTTTTTTCCAAGAAGCTTCCAATGATCAGTTTTGTAAAAAATAAATTTAGGATCAAACATAGGTCCTTTTTTTGTTTCTACTAACATTTCATCACTAGAGTAATGGACTGTTGCTGTATCATAATTATCTTTTTTGATTAAAATTTTAGCAAGAAGAGCAACATCTTCAACCGATCTTCCAAAAACACCTATGTGATCTAATTTTTCAGATGTTTTAAGAACTCCATTTCTACTTATTAATCCATAACTGGGCTTATAACCAACAACTCCGCAATAAGATGCAGGTCTTATAACCGAACCTCCTGTTTGAGAACCAATTGCAAGCGGAGCCATAAAAGAAGCTACTGCTGCTGCAGATCCACTAGATGATCCACCTGGGGTTCTAGAATAATCATGAGGATTTGTAGTTTTTGAAGGACCTAAAAATGCCAATTCTGATGTTGATGTTTTGCCCATTATAATTGCTCCAGCAGATATTAATAGATCAACTATTTCAGCATTTTGAGAATATGATTTCCCTTTTCTTATTGATGTTCCACATTCTGTAGGCATATCAACAGTTCCAACAATATCTTTTACCGCAACAGGTATTCCATGAAGTGGACCGAGTGGTTTGCCTGATTTCCTATGTTCATCAGCCTCTGATGCCTTTTCTAGTAAAAGTTTTTTATCTAAATGCGCCCATGCTTTTACATCTTTTTCAAATTTATTTATTCTGTCTATATAAATTTTACATAACTCTACTGATGTAATTTGTGCTTCTTTAATTTTTACAGCAAGTTCTTCAACTTTTAATGAAAAAACATCTGTCATTTTCTTTTATTGTGCAAATAAAGTTTCCGGTAACCAAAGCGCTATTCCTGGGAACATATACATTAAAAACATCGCAAATATTACAATTGCTAAAAATGGCATTATTCCTCTGAATATATCCATAAGTTCAACATTAGATTTTTGAACTCCTTTTAAATAATAAGCCGACATAGCCATGGGTGGGGTTAAAAACGATGTTTGTAAATTTAAAGCAATTAACATTGCAAAGAAATATGGATTAACACCAAATACCTCTAACAATGGCAAGAATATTGGAACAAAAATAATCAAAATTTCAGTCCATTCTAAAGGCCATCCTAAAAGGAAAATGATTATTTGAGTAATGATTAAAAACTGCCACGTAGTAATATTTATAGAGGTAAAGAAGTGCTCAAATACTTCGTGTCCACCTAAATAAGAAAACACTGATGAAAAAGTCCAGGAACCAATAAACAACCACATGATCATTGCAGTTGTCTTAGCGGTTAAAAACACAGACTCTTTAAAGTTTTGCCATTTAAGTGTTTTATAAAACCAAGATAAAAGTATTGCCCCAAAAGCTCCTGCTGCAGCTGCTTCTGCTGGAGTTGCAATACCTGCCAAAATAGTACCTAATACAAGCATAATTAAACCAAACAGGGGAACGAAAGAAACCAAAACTTCTTTTAAAATTTCACCAGTTGGTGGAATATCTTCTTTTGGAGGTCTAGGAGCAATAGATGGATTTAACCATGCTCTAAATACTGCATATGCAATGTAAAGACCTGCTAAAAGTAGACCTGGAAATATTGCTGCTGCAAAAAGTCTTAATGGTGATAGTTGGGCTATTACTGAATAAACAATAAGCATAATACTCGGTGGAATTAAAATTCCTAAACATCCACCAGCGCAAATAATTCCTGACGCAAATTTTTTATCATAACCTGCTTTAACCATTGCAGGCCATGCTAACAATCCCATCAAAGTTACAACAGCACCAATAATTCCTGTAGCTGTCGAAAATAATGTACAAGTAATTAGTGCAGCTACCGCCATTGAAGCTGGAAGTCTATGTGCTGCCAATCTAATTGCAAAAAATAGTTTAGCTACAATCCCTGCTCTTTCAACTAGATATCCCATGAATAAAAATAAAGGCACAGCCGTAAGAACGTTGTTGTCCATAACAGTATAAGTATTTTGAACAAACAATTGGAATATACGATTATCAAAAATGTGCTCCATCATTGTTGCATCGTAATAAGCAAAATATCCAAAGCCTATTCCCATAGCCATTAAAGTGAAAGCAATCGGGAAACCTAAAAGAACTGCAAACAAAAACATACCCATCATTAAAATTGCAATTTCTGGATTTGTTAAACTAAATAACATTTTTTTTGTCCTCTTCTTGAGCTGTTCTCATTAAAACTTGTTCTGTTTCTTCAGCAACGACCATTCGTGCTGGCCATTGACCTGTTTGAATACATATAATAGATCTAAATACTTCACTGATGCCTTGAATAATTAATAAAACACCTGCAGCTGGTATCATCGATTTAACCATATAAATTTGGATTTGAGCTGGACTACTCCAACTAGTCTCTTTTATTTTCCAAGCAAGCGCAGCATATTCATATCCATAAAAAGCTAACGCGATCACACCTGGAAAAAAGAAAATAAAGTATAAAACCAAATCAATCCAAGCCTGAGTTTTTTGACTAAATAATCTGTAAATAACGTCACCTCTAACATGTGATTCTGTAGCTAAACAATATGCGCCTGACATCATTAAAATTGCACCATACATTTGCATACTAAAATCAAAATTCCAAAGTGTAGGTGAATTAAAAACATAAGCCATAACTACTTCATAAACAGTTCCTCCCATTAAAACTACTATGCACCACGAAAAAGCTTTACCCATCGATGTGCTGAGAGTATCTGCAAATTGAATAAATGACTTCATATCAAAGAAATATATTAAAATACGTGTAAAAAAAAGGGGGTTTTTCAACCCCCTTTTAAATTTATTTTAAAGTTAATTAGATTTTAACTTTTTCGATTGGACCAAACTCATTTTCATAAGCTAATTTGTAGTTCGGTTGATTCATCAACAGATACTTCATAGTTCTCTTAGCGTATGCTTTTTGTGAGTCTACTACTTTTTTGAAGAAAGCATCTTTAGCAGAAAACTCTCCTACAACTTTATCCCAACCTTTTAATTGTTCTGCTAGGATAGCATCAGACGTTTGGTAAACATTAACCTTATGCTCATTCATCAACTTAGCAAGGTCAGTTGAATATCTAACCAATGCTTTAAAGTAGTTATCTGAGTTTGCAGCATAAGCAGCATTTCTCAAGATAGCTTGATGTTCAGGTGAAAGGCTGTTTAGTCTCTTAGTGTTCATAGGAATTTCAAACATTTCCTGAGATTGGTGGAAACTTCCTAAGTGATAGTGTTTAGAGACGTCTTGCATTCCAAACTGTGAGTCTGATGTTGGGTTGTTAAACTCAGCAGCATCAATCAAACCAGTTTTCATTGCTGGTTGGATTTCACCACCTGGTAACTGTCTTACAACCATTCCCATAGCAGTTAAAACGTTAGTCGCTAGACCAACAGTTCTATACTTCATACCTTTAACATCAGATACTTTAGTTACGTTCTTTTTGAACCAACCAAAAGGCTGTGCAGGCATTGGCATATGGAAGAAACCTGTGTAATTAAATCCTACACTTTTTACAGCTTCTTCATATAATGCTCTTCCTCCACCATACTCCATCCATCCCATAACTTCTTGAGACGACATTCCGTATGAAGGACCTGTTCCAAAAAGAGATGCAGCAGGGTTTTTTCCGTACCAGTATGCTGTCACCCAGTGACCCATATCTACTACTCCAGAACTAACTGCTTGACCAATTTCAGAAGTTTTTACAACTGCTCCAACTGGTTGCACATCAATTTTTAATTTACCACCTGACATGTCACTAACCATTTTCGCATAGTCTGAAGCCATTTCGAAAAATATGTTAGCACCTGATGGCCAAGCAGCTTGCATTTTTAAAGTAACGTGACCGTCACCTAAAGCAATGTTTGGCATAGCCACTGCTGCTGCTGTTGCTGCACCAGTTGCTGCCGCTGCTTTGAAGAACTTTCTTCTTGAAGGAGTTTTAGAACTCTTCAAAGATTTTTTATTCTTAATCATTTATTCTCCTCTAGTTAATTAACTTGGCGAGCACTAAAACATATTTTTAGATTAGAGTCCTTCTAAAAAGTTACCTAGAATGGGTTAGATAGGATTTTTTTACAATTATAGGTAGAATTTAAAAACTAAATTAGTTTATTATTTTCGTAAATACAGCATTTTTCAGCTGGTATATGTAGTTTAATTTTTTCACCTGAAATTTCAGTTTCTCTATTAACTTTAGACTTAATTTCAAAGTTATCCATTCTTGCAGTAATCAATTTGTAATTACCAAAATCTTCAACTTTTTGAACATTTACATCAATAAGGTTATCGCTTTGATTTTTTGCAATTTTAATAAACTCAGATCTAATTCCTAATTTTATATTTTTACTTTTTAAATTAGACAAATCTGTATTCGTCTTAATTGTTATATTATTTATTTTAACAGTATTTTCTGAAGTTGCTTCACTATCAAATAAATTCATAGCAGGTGAACCAATAAAGTAACCAACAAAAGTTGTATTTGGTCTTTCAAATAATTCTTTAGGTGAACCTGTTTGCACAACTTCTCCTTCACTCATCACAATTATATTGTCTGCAAATGTCATAGCTTCGTTTTGATCATGTGTTACATAAACTAAAGTTGTTTTGTATTGCTCGTTTATTTCTTTTAGATTTCTTCTCAATCTAAATTTTAAATCAGGATCAATAACGGTCAAAGGCTCATCCATTAAAACCGCTGCAACATCTTCTCTAACCAAACCTCTTCCTAAAGATATCAATTGTTTTTGATCTGCTGTTAATTTTCGTGCAGGGAAATTTAAAAAAGATTTTAAATTTAAAGTTTCTGCAACAGAATTAACTCTTTCATCTATTTTAGCTTTTGAGAAATCTCTACACTTTAGTGGAAAAGCAAGATTTTCAAAAACTGTCATAGTGTTATAAATTACTGGAAACTGAAAAACTTGAGCAATATTTCTTTCTTCTGTTTTTAAATCTGTAACATCATTATCATCAAACAATATTTTTCCAGCTGATGGTCTAACTAATCCAGAAACAATATTTAACATTGTTGTTTTTCCACATCCAGAAGGACCTAGGATTGCATATCTATTTCCATTCTCCCAAGTCATCGAAAATGGATTTAATGCATAAATTGGATTTGGATCATTTGGATTATAAGAATGCGAGATATTACTTAAATCAATTTTAGCCATTATTTTCTCCAAATGGTGAGGATGCTAATTTACCATTAGCACCAAAGGCATAAGCTCTGTCTATTTTAAAATCTATTTTAATCTTGTCATGAATTTTAAAATTTAAAACCTCTTCTATAGAAATAATAATTTTTATACTTCCTCTTTTTAGATGGAGTAAAGTTTCGGAACCACTAATTTCAGCAAGCTCAACTTCAAATTCATGACCATTTTCATCAAGTTCAATATCTGATGATCTCAAACCAATCTTTAATCCGCTATCTGTTAACTTTGATAAATGATTTGGCGCTTTGATTTCAATACCTTCAAATCTAATTTGATCGTTAGATATTTCTGCTTCAATAATATTCATTGGTGGATCGTTAGAAATTTCAGCAACTTTTAATGAGCTTGGGTTCTCAAATATTTCTTTTGCTGGACCTACTTGTAGTACCTTACCTTCATCTAAAACAATAACCTCTCCATTTAATTCCATGGTTTCTCTTGGATCTGTAGTAGAATAAATTAAGATAGTTTCATCCGCTAAACCCTTTGAAAACAAGCTCTTAAATTCTTCTCTAAGTTGTTCTCTCAGTTTGTAATCTAAATTTACCAAAGGCTCATCTAACAATAATATTTTAGCATTTTTAACTAATGATCTTGCTAGAGAGACACGTTGTTGCTGACCACCAGATAACTCTTGGATTTTTCTATTTTCGTAACCAACTAACCCAACCGATTTTAAAGATTCCATTACTTTATTTTTGATTTCTTCATTATCGATTTTTCTTTGTCTTAAAGGAAAAGCAATATTTTCAAATACATTTAAATGAGGATAATTAATAAATTGTTGATACACCATCGCTACATTTCTTTGCCAAACTGGAATCTTTAAAAAATCTTTACCATCAAATTCGATGGCACCACTGTCTGGGGTTAAAAGCCCAGCTATAGTTTTTAATAAAGTTGTTTTACCTGATAATGTTCTTCCAAGAATTGTGTATAAATTCCCCTCTTTAAAATTAAATGATACTTCATTTAAGTGATATTCCTCACTTGGTTTATAAGTTAAATTGTTAGCTATTAAATTCATTATTTAATTGCTCCTGATAGATTTCCTTTAGATAGATATCTCTCAACAATGAAGGCTACTATAATTAATGGTGCAACAGAAACGAGAGCAGATGCTGACAAACTCCACCATGGTGTAACAGATGAGTTCAGAGCAACAATTTTAACTGGTAATAACTGTACTTCTGTAAAAGTTAAAATGAATGCAAAGAAGAAGTCAATCCATCCAAAAATAATACAAAACATACCAGCAACAATTAATCCCGGTATAGAATTTGGTAACACTACTTTTAAGAAAGCTTGATAAGGATTACATCCATCAATCAAAGCTGTTTCATCAATTTCTCTTGGAACTTTATTAAAGAAATCAACCATAATCCAAACTGCTATAGGCATCAGTAAAACAATATAAACTACAATTAATCCTAAAAGACTATCCAGTAGATTGATTGAACTTAAAAATAAGAAAAATGGAATTGATAAAACAATTGGCGGCATAATTCTTTGAGAGATAAAGAAAAATGTAATGTCATTATTTTTTACAAAACCCGCTTTAAAGGTGTATCTGGATAAAGCATAAGCTGACAGTGTGCCAAGAATTATACTAATTAAACTTGCAGTACACGTTACAAATAAACTATTGAAATAAGGTTCTACTATATCAACTCCACCTTTGGCTGGAGATTTTATCAAAACTTTCCAACCCTCTAAATTAGGCTCAAAATCTACCCACGGTATGTAGGTAACTCCCCCATTTACAGATTGAAAATCTTTGAACGATGTAGTTAGAGCCCATAGAAAAGGAGCAACAACAAACACTGCCCAGAAGACAATAAAAAAATATTTTAAAAATGTATAAAATTTGCTCATAATTTATTCTTTTAAAAGTAATTTAGTTAAAACCTTTGCAATAATTGTTAAACTTATGATCATAATAATTAAGTAAGTAAAAGACATCGAGGCTGCATATCCCATTTGAAACTCTCTTAATCCTTTAATAAAAATATAAAAACTTGATGTTTCGGTTGCAGTTCCAGGACCACCTGAAGTTAAAACATATACGGTATCCATAATTTTAGATGCCTCAATTAATCTTATAATTATTGCACCAATTGATATTGGAGCCATTAATGGAAAAGTTACGTAAATAAATTTTCTAACAGGACTGGCACCATCAATTGCAGCAGCTAAAAATGGTTCTTTGGGTAATGACAATAAACCTGCTAATAAAAGCAGAAACATAAATGGTGTCCACTGCCAAACCTCAACTATAATTACTGTAAATTTAGCTAAAGCTGGGTCTGTTAACCATTTAGGAGATAAACCAAAATTAGATAAAATATCATTAACAGGTCCTAAAGATTCATGAAAAAAAGTTCTCCAAATAACAGTCATGATAACTGGAGTTGTCATCATTGGTACTAAAAATAAAACTCTAAAAAATCTTTTAAATTTAATGTCTTTCCAAACCATATGTGCAAGAGCAAATCCAATCACATACTGGAGAATTACTGTTGTAACAGACAGAAAACTTAATCTAAAAAAAGATTCCCAAAATCTTGGGTCGTCTGTAAAAAGACGAATATAATTTTCTATACCTATAAAATCTAAACCTGGATTGTAACTATTCCACCCAGATAAACTTAATCGAACTACAAAAATAATTGGAAAGATTAAAATTCCAATAAGCACAAATAAACCTGGAAACAGAAAAAAATATTTATGCTTAAAGTTCATTTATAAACTTGGATTATATTATGTTTTTTATATGTGGCCATTTTAATTAATGGCCACATAAATTAAGTATTTTTATAATTGGTTGTCTTCCATTTTAACACCAACAGCGTAGGCATCTCTTACTGCTTTTTTACCTACTCTGCTTACAATTGCTTCCCACTCTTTAGCAACTTCGTCTAATGCTTCTTGAGGAGACAATTGTCCTGCTAAAGCTTTAGAAGTTCCTGTAGCGACAGCACTTGTAAACTCAAATACACCTGGAACTCTTAAAGGGAAAACTCTGTTTTGACTTTTCTCCATATCTAAAAGTGTTTGAGTGTAACTGTTAGCAATCTCTGGATCCCAACCCATACTATTGATATAAATATTAGGGTCGAAGTCAGAGTTTTTGAATGGGTTAACACCAAATCTTCCAATTGCTAAATCAGCTTGGTGATTTGCTCCGTTTGAGAAGAAGCAAAGATAATCAAACGCCATATCTTTTACTTTACTTTTCTTAGCAACACCAACTGCCCAACCCCAAACAATGTAAGGAGCTTGGTTGTATTGGTTTTCCCAGCTATTTGAAACTCTGTTCCAAACTTTGTTAGCACCTGGAAGAGGAGCTGTACCTACTTTGTTTTTAATAGGGCTGTCATCTTGCATTGCTGCAATAAATGCATCGTCCCATGAAAAACTAAATAAAGTTTGTCCACCACCAAATGATCCAATTTCGTCACCTAAACCAAAGTTAATTCCTCCTGGAGGAACATATTTAGTAGCCTCAACCCAATCAGTTAAAGCTTCAACGAAACCTGGATTATTAATGTTTGGTTTCATAGTCTCTAAATCAAAAAAGAAACCACCTGGAGTTCTTGGATTTTTAGCATATGCAACTGATCTGCTGAAAAAAGCTGCAAACATTAAATCGTCTTTTTTCATAACTTCAGCTGAACCATATTCTAACTCACCATCTCCATCCCAGTCCCAACCATTAAAGAATTTTGCCATCTCAGCATATTCTTTCCAAGTTGTTGGAACTTTTAGATCGTTCCCTGTTTCTGCTTTATATTTTTTTTGCATTTCAGGATTATCAATGACGTCTTTTCTATATTTTAAATAGTGTCTGTCACCATCAACTGGGTACTGGTACATAGTTCCATCCCAAGATGATACACCCATATGAGATTTAGTTACGTCTTTCATCTCTGTTGAGTTCATATACTTCTTAGGAACTGGCGCTAAATATCTTTTCCAGTCATTGATAAAGTTAGAAAATCCAAACACAATATCGTAAGGTGCTTGTCCAGCTTGAAAAGGAACCATTGCTTTTGAATACAAATCACCTGCTGGTGTATGTGTAACATCAACTTTAGCTCCAGTTAATTTTTCAAACTGTTCAGCATGAAGAGCTGTTGGCTCTCCCATTACTGGAATTGCGTGAGTATTTATTTTAAGAGTTTTTCCTTTATAATTTTTCTTAGACATTTCCTCATAAGAACAATCACCTGGAATATCTCCTGTTGCTTTGATATGTGGGAATTGATCACTCCACTTATCAGCATATGCCATAGGGCTAAATATCATCATGCTTGATATTACAGCCGTTAAGCAGGTTTTTATTATTTTCATTATTACCTCTCTTTTTTTTTTTATGGAACTAAAACAGCTCGTCCCTTAACCTTACCATCGTTAAGATCATGAAGTGCTTTATTAGCATCGTCTAAACTATACTCCTGCATAGAGAGCTTGACTTTACCTCTGTCAGCTAACTCCATTAATTCATATAATTCAGACCACGTTCCCACTAAATTACCTACAATTGTTTTCTCAGAAATAATTAAATCAACTGCAAGTGATTTAATTTCTTCTCCATATCCAACTATGTAGTAAAAACCACCATTAGAAGTCATTTGAATTCCCATGGCAGTAGATCCTTTTTCACCTACGAAATCAATTACAGCTTCAGAACCTTTTCCTTTTGTTAGTTCTTGAACTTTTTCAATTTCGTTTCCATCAATTAAAACTCCGTGGTCACCACCAAGTTCCATTGCATGTTTCAATGCTGCTTCAGATTTTTCAACAATAATAATATCTGCTGCACACATAGCTTTTAAACATTGAATAGCGATGTGACCTAAACCTCCTGCACCAATAATTGTACAGCTCTGACCAGGTAGCAAATGTCTTGTTGCTTTTTTTACCACTCTATAAGCTGTAAGACCTGCATCTGAAAAAGGTGCAACATCTTTAGGCGCTAATACTTTTGGAAGTTTAATTAGATTTCTAACGCTAGTTTTTAATAGTTCAGCGTAGCCTCCTTCTTTAATACTTAATCCAGGAAATGCACCTGCTTCAGCGTGCATATCATTACCTCTTCTACAATCTAAACAAGTTCCTCCTGTTCCAGAAATAAGTGGGTGTAATATTACAGGATCACCCTTTTTAAATTCAGTAACGTCTGAACCTACATCTTCTACCCAACCAGCATTTTCATGTCCCATTACGCATGGTAATAATTTTCCATCTGGATCTTGGATGTGTTTCCATACTCCTTCAATAATATGTAAATCAGTTCTGCAAACTCCTGCAGCACCAATTTTAACTATAACGTCTGACGCCTTTTCAATTTTAGGATCTGGCATTTCCTCACCTGTGACCCAGACCTTTTCTTTCATTTCAGGGTCATATTTATGCAAAACCTGTGCTTTCATTATTATCTCTCCTTTAATATTTCAGTAACACTATTAAAGTTCTGATATAGAATGGAGTCAACGGCATCTTTATATGTACAAAAAGTTAACAATTACAACCTGTGGTTGGTTGTTGTATCTAAAAAAACAAATAAACTTTTAAAATGTCAAACTTAAGTCACTCAAACGGCGAACTTAAAAATATCCTTCATAAAAGGAATATGGGCTCTTATGAAATGGGAAAAGATATTAATGAAAGTTGGTTGAGATGTATCAATGAAGGCCTTGATCCGTTTAATGATCCTAAACAAAGTGTAATTTCATCAATTGAATTAAAAGAAATAAAAGAGCGAAATGAAACTATCAGAAGAATAATTATTCCTGAGCTAGAACTTTTATATTCCCAAATAGCAGGAACAAATTTTATGGTGGCTTACTCAGATGAGAAAGGATTAGTCTTGGATACAATTTATGACAAATCTTGTTTACAAACTGACGTTGGTAAAACAGTAATACCAGGTTCAATCTGGGCAGAAAAAATTTGTGGAACAAACGGTCTTGGATTATCTGTTGAACTAAAAAAACCAACTATCGTTTCAGGTAAAGAACACTTTTTTACTGCTCATGAAAATATTTCATGCTTTGCAAGTCCAATCATAAATTATGACGGTAAAATTATTGGTATTATTGATGCTTCAACAGATTCGATGTCCAGAGAACAACATACGCTAGCTTTAGTTAGGCTTGCAACTAGAAGTATCGAAACCAAATTGTTTATTAAAAAGTTTGAAAACGAATTAATTATTTCTTTTCACCCAAGACAAGAATATCTAACTACAACTAGTGTTGGGATGCTTGCAATAAATGGTGATGGATTAATTGTTGGTGCAAACAACAATGCAAAAATTATGCTTAACGGACTAGTTGACTTGAAAAATGAAAATTTTAATAAAATTTTTACAACTTCATTTTCATCAATTGCATCAGATATCTTAAATAATAAAACTCTAAAGATAACAGATCATCTAGGTTCATCTGTTTTTGTAGTCAAAAGTCAAAATTTTAAAGAAAGTAAATTTATAGAAACTGGCAAACAAAACAAAACTTACGCTTGTAAAAATTGTGAGAATACAAAAATTAAAAGAGAGAAATGTATCTTAATTAGATCAACTTTTAGTGAGACTAATAATATTTCTGCAGCATCAAGAAAATTGGGTGTATCTAGAACTACAATTTATAAACATCTAAATTAATTATTTTTTAATAAAAAATATAAATAAGAAGTTAAAGACGTAACTAGTACAAAAGACATTGCTAATTGAAATGAAACAATTTCAGAGTAGTTTAAACTTAATCCTAAATCTATAATAAGCCCAATTATCCATTGCAGAAAGAAGGCACCTATAAATATCAATAGATTATAAGACGTTAGAGCTTTACCTGCATTAGAAACAGAAAAAGCCATTCCAACAGCTGGCTGGATTAAGGACAGGAATACAGCTGAAACTATAAATAATGCCCAATGAATTGACTCTGTATTTGGACCTAGATAAATAATTACACCCAATACCAATAAACTTAATGGTGAACCATATTTCAACAATCTGATTGCATCATTAACGTTCTTTGAAAATTTTGGAACAAAATATCCCCAAATTAAAAATGATAGCAGCATAAAAAAATAAATTAAAAATAACCCTTTTGCACTTTCCTCTGGTGTATACCCAGATACTTTTATCATCCAAGGACCGGCCCATAGTGTTTGGATAGCAAATAATCCTCCAGTGCTAAAAAATCCCATTGGAATAACACTTCTGAAGAATTGATTTTGCCAAACAATACTCAATTTTGCTTCATCGTTTCTCTGATTACCTTTTGAAGTCCACTTAGGGATAAAAATAATTATCAAAATTATACAAACCAAAGTTATGAAAGCTAAAAGCAAAAATATATTTCTCCAACCAATTATAGGTATGAAAAATTGAACTGGTAAACTTGATGACAACATACCAATTGCACCGACCATTAACATCCATGAGTTTGCACGTTGTTGGGTTTCATCTTGATACCAAATCCGATAAGCAGTCAAAGGCCCCATTAAACAAGCTCCAACACCAACTCCTATAATAATTCTAGATACTAAAAGAGTTAAAAAATTTTGAGCAAAGGCAAATATTAATAAACCAACAATGGTTAATGATAAAAAGTATGAAACAATTTTTCTTGGACCTCTCAAGTCTAGCATATAACCTAAAGGGATTTGAACACTTGCAAATCCAAGAAAATATCCACCTCCCAATAATCCAAGCTCTCCTGCAGAGAGATTAAATTCGTTTACTAATTCAGGTGAGATTGTTGCTGTTATTGCTCTTAAGAGAGTAGAAATAAAATATCCTAAAGCAAAAACTAAAAAAATTATAATAGCTTTTGATTTAGCTAGAACCGGTTTATTCATTAAAATTTAATTAACTTTATTGACGCAATTACCAGTTCTAAAAAATTCTTCTATATTGTCTATCGCTAAGTTACCCATTGCAATTCTAGTATCTTTTGTAGCGCTTCCTAAATGAGGCAAAACAAAAACACTCGGGATTTTTAAATAACCAGGATTTAAATTTGGTTCATTTTTATAAACATCTAATCCTGCAGCATAAATTTTTCTTCTATTCAATGCATCAATCAAAGCTTCGTCATCAACTATATCACCTCGAGCAACATTTGTTATAACAGCACCTTTAGGGAAATACTCTACTGTCTCTTTATTTATTAAGTTTTCAGTTTCCTTTGTAGCTGGGCAACAGATAGATAAAACATCTGAAACTGAAAAAAGACTCTTTATACTGTCATGATAAATTGCTCCCTGTTCTTTATCTTCACTTAATTTTGAACGATTATGATAATGGATAACCATGCCTAAAGATTTAGCAATATTTGCAATTTTTTGACCAATACGACCCATACCTAAAATTCCTAATCTTGTTCCTGTTAATTGTTTTCCAATTAAATAATCTGCAGACCATTTCCATCCACCCTCACGCGCAGACTCAATTCCCTCTGATACTCTTCGACAAGCTCCTAATATAAGCAATATTCCTATCTCAGCTGTAGCATCTGACAAAACTTCTGGGGTATTAGTTACAGCAATACCTCTTTTTTTAGCAGCATCTAAATCAATGTTTCCAAAACCAACTGCAAAATTTGAAATTATTTTAATACTATCTGGAAGTTTATTTATTATATCAGCATCTAATTTTTCAGTTAAAGATGATAAAATTCCATCACATCCTTCACTCATTTCAATAATTTTTGATTGTGAATAAAGTTCATCATTTGAATTAAATTTAGCTTCAAATAATTTTGACGCTTTATCTTCACTCTCTCGGATCAGTCTTCTAGTAATTAAAATTTTTTTCATAAAACCCCTATTTTAAAATTTCAGGTTTGGGACCGCCTGTGTACCAATCTAAAACTTCAATTGTATGTAAAATTGGGACTTTAGTACCATGAGAAATTTGGGTAATACAACCAATATTTCCTGTTGAAATAAAATCAGGATTTAAACTTTCTATGTTATTTACCTTATTTTTTAATAGTTGTTTTGCAATTTTTGATTGCAAAATATTATAGGTTCCAGCTGATCCACAACAAATATGCCCTTGTGGAATTTCCATTATTTCATTATCAGTTTTCTCAAGTAATGAAATTGGTTGTGAATGAACCTTTTGACCATGCTGCATTGAACATGCAGAGTGATAAGCAACTTTATATTTCTTTCCTTTAGATTTTATATTTAGTTTTAAACTTTCAAAAATATACTCAGAAATATCTCTTGTAAGATCTGATATGACTTTTGCTTTTTTACTTAACTCTTTGTCATCTCTAAAAATAAAACCATAATCCTTCATGGTAGTACCGCAACCTGATGTATTAGATAAAATTGCGTCTAAATTTCCCTTTTGATGCTCCTCATACCAAGTATTTATATTATTTTTAAAATCTTGGTGAGCATCCTCTTCTTTTCCTAGATGGTGATTTAAAGATCCACAGCAACGAATTTTTTTTGGAACTACAACTTCAACCCCATGTCTATTTAATAATCTGATTGTTGCTTCATTTATTTGAGGTGAAATTTCTTTTTGTACACATCCAGTTAATAGAGCAACTCTTGCTATTCTTTTCTTGTCTGAAACTTTGTAAATCTCTTTAATAGGTAAAGTTTTTTTTGGAAAAGTTGTTGGCATTAATTCAATCATGTCTTTAATCTTTGTAGGCATTAAGAATTTGAATGGCATTGCCAATTTAACAAAAAAACTTGAAAGTCTAAATACTTTAACATTTGGTAAAGTGATTGATAAAAAATATCTAATTAGTTTATCAAAAAAAGATCTTTCATAATTTTTTTCAATATATTTTTTTCCATGATCTATGATGTGCATGTAATTTACACCTGCAGGACAAGTAGTCATACAGCTATAACATGAAAGACAACGATCAATGTGCTTAACAACTTTTTCAGTTGGTTTTCTGTTATTTTCCAACATGTCTTTAATAAGATAAATTCTACCTCTTGGTCCATCCAATTCATCACCTAACAGCTGATGTGTGGGACAAGTAGCATTACACATTCCACAGTGAACACACTTTTTAAATACTTTTTCTGTAGCAAAATTATCAGAATCTTTAAGTTGCTGTTCAGTAAATTTTGTCTGCATTAAATTCCTCTATACATTTTTCCAGGGTTTAAAATTCTTTTTGGATCAAAACTTTTCTTAATTTTTTCTGAAATCATCAAACGTATATCATCGACTGTAAAAATTGATTCTCCATAATCATAATCTGCAGAAGTTTTTATTACAGTTAAATAACCACCAGATTCCAAAGCTATTTTCTTTAGCTCTTTTATTTTTTCTTCTTTTTGTTCATCAACTTCTATCCAAAATAATGATCCACACCAATCCACAAAATATTTATATTTATTATCTAAAAATTTTAATAAATTTGATCCTTTTGCTGGAGGAATAACCATTCTGATTAAATTATTTTTTGTATTCTCAAAAATTTCCAAATTATTAATTTTTTGCCAGAATGGTTCTGACTGATAAACATCTAAAGTTGATGTTTCAAATTTATCAATTTCAAGTTCTTTGCTTAAATTTTTAATTTTTTCCTTTATTGAAATTTTATCTCCCTCTACTCTAAAAGCTAGAAAAGAAGTATTAGATTTTAAATCGTTAAATTTTAGTACAGAATTTTTTTTCTTTAAGAAATCATCATCCTTTGATTTATTGGGAACATAAACTGCTCCTGATATTTCACTACTTGAACTTGATAACTTAATAAATAAATCAAAAATCTCTTCAAATTTATCAATATAAATTGCGACTGTATTTGATGAATCTTTTTTTGGTAAAACCTTTAAAGTGATTTCTGTTAAAGCTACTAATGTGCCAAAAGATCCAGCTATAAGTTTTGACAAGTCATAACCAGTAACATTTTTAACTACCGTTCCACCTGATTTGATAAGATCCCCTTTGCCATTTACTCCTTTAAAACCCAACACATGATCTCTAACACTTCCAACTTTAAACCTTCTTGAGCCTGCATAATTACAGGATAAATACCCTGCAACTGTTCCTTTGTTAGATACACCATTTTTTATATAACCAAAATCAATAGGCTCGAAGGCTAATTCCTGATTATTTTCATCAAGTATTTTTTCAACTTCTTCGATTGGTGTGCAAGCCTTTACTTTAATGTACAATTCTTCAGGTCTGTAATCTATTATGCCTGTTAATTTCGAAAGCGACATTGTATTTGCTGATTGAGCTTTATTTCCTATAAAGCTTTTAGAATTATTTCCTATTATTTCTGTAGGAGAATCTTTTTTATAAAGTTCTCTAATTAATTCTGAAACTTCACTCTCGTTTTTTGGATAATAGATATTATTAGAATCTTGGAAGATCTGGGAATTTATCTTTGCCTTTATGGACATGAACCCTTCCTTCCTCCGCGCATTTTCTAAGAATAGGATATACTTTTCCAGGATTTAATAAGTTTTTCTCGTCTAATGATTTTTTAATATCTAACTGTTGTTGAATATCATTATCATTGAACATCTCACACATAAGTTCTCTTTTTTCGATACCAACTCCATGCTCTCCTGTGATTACTCCTCCAAGTCTTACGCAAGTTTTTAATATTTCTGATCCAAACTCTTCTGTTTTTCTTAACTGCTCTTTATCATTTCCATCAAACATAATTAGTGGATGTAAATTTCCATCACCCGCATGAAAACAATTAGCCACTGGTAAATTATATTTCTCTGAAAGTTTTTTTATTTCAAGTAAAGCTTCTGCAAGTTTACCTCTAGGTATTGAGCCATCCATACAGTAATAATCTGGAGCCATCGCTCCACATGCTGGAAAAGCAGCTTTTCTCCCAGCCCAGAAAGATAATCTTTCCTTTTCATTTTTGCTTAGTTTTAAACTTGAACAATTATTTTTTTTACAAATTATCTCAACTTTTTTGATCAACTCATTTACTTCTGACTCTGTTCCATCAAGTTCAACAATTAGTAATAATTCAGCATCTCTTGGGTAACCAGCTTTGCTAAAATTATCTGTTGCTTCAATAAGAGCTTTGTCCATAATTTCCATTCCAGCTGGAACTATTCCGCTTGAAATTATTTCAGACGCTGCATTCCCCCCTTCTTTAATAGATGGAAAACCAATTAAAGCTGCCTTAACAACTTCTGGTTTTTTAAGAATCTTCACTGTTACTTCAGTAACAACACCTAATAATCCTTCTGAACCACAAATTAATCCCATTAGGTCATAGCCTTCTTGATCAAAAGATTTTCCTCCAATTTTACAAATGGTTCCATCCATCATTACCATCTCCACACCTAAAATATTATTTGTAGTGGTTCCATATTTTAAAGAATGAACACCTCCTGAATTTTCAGCCACATTACCACCTATAGAGCATGCTAATTGACTAGATGGATCTGGAGCATAATAAAAACCCTTATGTTCTACAGCATGAGTAATTCCTAAATTAGTAACACCAGGTTGAGTGATCACACATTTATTCTCATAATCAATTTCTAAAATTTTATTAAATTTTCCTAAACCCAAAAGAATGGCATCTTGTAAAGGTAATGCCCCTCCGGACAAACCTGTTCCAGCTCCTCTTGGAACTACTTTGATATTTTCTTCATTACAATATTTAAGAATTTCGCTAACCTCTTTAGTGTTTTCAGGCAAGACCACTGCTAAAGGAGTTTGGGTATAAACTGAAAGTGCATCAGTTTCATAAGGTCTTAGTTCATCAGCTTCGCTTAAAACGTTTTCTGGGTTAGTTATACTTGATAGTTTTTTTACTATCTGAGATTTATTAGATACAATAGATCTATCAATTTTTGGCAAAGCTATTTCAGACATAGCTTAACCTAGCATTTTTTTGATATTTTCCAATGCGTTAGAAATGTTATCCTGAGATGCAGCAAAGCTAAATCTTACGTAATCTTTGCATGTTTTTCCAAATGCTGTGCCTGGGACAATAGCAACACCCGCTTCATGCATAGCTCTTTTACAAAACTCTGAACCATCCATTCCAGTACCTATAACTTTTGGAAATGCGTAAAATGCTCCTCCTGGCAAACTGCATTCTACTCCAGGTAAACTATTTAATCCTTCATGAATTAATTTTCTTCTTTGTGTAAATTTTTCCATCATCAAATCAATTGAATCGTCTGGTCCATCAAGTGCTGCTATTCCTGCAAATTGAGCAGCTGCATTAACACAAGAAACGCTATTGATTAGTAATTTATTAATATGTTCTATTAAATTTTCAGGCCAAAAACTCCAACCTAATCTCCAACCTGTCATTGAGTAAGCTTTACTCCAACCTTCTAAAACAATTAGTCTGTCTTTTAACTCTGGATAATTAAAGAATGTTGGCATTTCTTTATTGTCAAATATTTGTCTACTGTAAATTTCATCACTTAAAATAGTCACGTGAGGATGTTTTTTTAAACCCTCCGCTAATTTATCAATTTCAGATTTTTCAACAAAACTGCCTGTTGGGTTATTAGGATTAATTAAAATTAGCAATCTAGTTTTTTCAGTTATTAAAGATAAAATTTTGTCTGCACTAAATTTTAAATCTTTATCTTCTGTTAAATCATAAGGCACAGCAGTAGAGCCTGTATAATTAATCATAGATTCATAAATAGGAAAAGCTGGAGTTGGATGAATAATTTCAGCTCCTGGTTCACCAAAACACTGTATTGCATAATGCATTGTAGGTTTACCACCTGGCATTATAATAATTCTTTCAGGATCTACTTCAGTATTATATCTTTTCTTGATCCATCTAGTAACAGCTTGTCTGCACTCTAAAATTCCGTTTGAAAGAACATAACCATGATGACCATCATCTAAAGCTTTTTTTGCAGCTTCAACAACATGTTTAGGTGTTTTAAAATCTGGTTGACCCAATCCAAGATGTATCATTGGGTTTCCTTGTGCCTCTAATTTTTTAGCTTCTGCTAAAACTGAAAAAGCACTTTCTGTTCCAAGTCTATTAAGTGATGCTGCTAGTTTCATAATAAAATTGGAAAATATACATAAATTAAATTGAATGTCTATTAAGATAAAATTTGAATTTCCTTAGTTTATCTTAATTTCTGTAGATTATTTTTGATACATCAAGATCTTTTACAGATTTACAACCCATCAAAATCATATTTCTTCTAATTTCTTTTTGCATGTTCTCTAGCAATCTTTCAACACCTTTCTGTCCACCAGCACCTAAACTAAAAAGAAAAGCTTTTCCAAAACTACAAGCTGTTGCGCCAGCCGCAAGAGCCTTAAGAACGTGCGTTCCTCTTCTTACTCCACCATCAAGAATAATTTCCAATTTATCACCTACTGCATCTCTAATTGCTTTAACTTGATCAAATGGTGATCTTGATCCATCTAATTGTCTTCCACCATGATTTGATATCATTATAGCAGTACAACCTATATCAATTGCTTTTTTTGCATCTTCTACTGACATAACACCTTTAAGAGCGAACGGACCATTCCATCTTTTAATACAGTACTCGGCGTCTTCCCAGTTCATAGCAGGATCATATTGTTCATTGATATAATCAATCACTGATTTCGCAATATTTGTCCCTTTGTCTGTTTTGTTTTTAATGTTTGCTAACTCAAATTTTTTATTAATTAAATATTTAAATACCCACTCTGGTCTCATAGCAAAACTTAGTAAACTTTCTAAAGTTAATTTAGGAGGAGTTGTAAAACCAGTTCTATGATCTCTTTCTCTATTACCAGCAACTAAAGTATCTACTGTTAAACAAAGACCATCAAAATTTGCTCTTTTGCATCTATCAATTAAATCATCTGTAATTGATTTATCTTTATGAATGTAAAGTTGAAAAAGTTTGGGGCCACTTGAAATATTTGCAATTTCCTCAATAGAAAAAGATGCCATAGTAGACATGCTATACATTGTGCCAAACTTTTCTGCAGCTCTTGCCGAAGCTTTATCTCCCTCAGGATCATACAAACTTTGCATCGCTGTTGGTGACAAAAATAAAGGCATATCAATCTTTCTACCAAACACTGTTGTCGATAAATTTGGTTCTCCCACACTATTCAAAATATTTGGAACTAAATCACAATCATTAAATGAATTTGTGTTTCTATTTAAAGTAATTTCATCATCAGCACCTCCATCAATATAATGGAAGATCGGAGCTGGTAGTTTCTTCTTGGCTAATTTTCTAAAGTCATCAAAATTATAACAGTCTTTTAAATTCATGATTGTTTATTAGAAGCTTTTAAAGAAATTAAACATATAACTATTTGCCCCAGGATTTTTACTTCCTAAACTAGCATTAGATAAGTGATTATATGAAAATCCAAATTGGCTGCTTTCAGACATATCCAGTGATATTTGAAGCTCTGTTTTAAATTCTAAAATGTGACCAAGATCTTTTCCATCACCTTCATGATACAATCCAGGAGCAAAACTTGGATTAAAATTTAAAGACCCTATTTTATATTGCGCCTCTACTCCAGTATAAACATAAGCCGCACTATCCGCTGTAAGGATAGCGCCAGTTATTGGTGACAAATTTCCTAAAAAAGTATCTCTATTTAAATTTTCATTTTGATGCTGAAAACCTAACAAAGTTGATTTTTTACCATCATCACTAAAATCAAACATACCTGTGTAAACATTAAATTCTGTATTTAAATCATTTGATTTGATTTCCTCTGCGTTTAATGGAATCGTGAATGTTAGCAATGAAAGTAAAATCAGAATTTTTTTTAAGTGCATTTTGGATTAATTTTTAAATTTTAACTTTTTAAAGATTATTGCACCTCCAAGTAAAAATATCAATATTGGCAATATCCAAAGAATATAAGTGTTTTTATTTAAACTAGGGTCATACAAAATCCATTCACCATATTTTTCCTTAAAAAAATCATAGATTTGATTTTCAGATAATCCCTCATCAAGTTTTTTATCAACTAAAATTTTCATGCTATTTGCAAAATCTGAATCTGAATCATACACAGATTGACCCTGACAAATTAAACATCTTAAATTTTTCGTAATTTTATTTCTTTCGAGCTGATCATCAGCAAATGATATTTTTGGAATCATTAATAAAATAATTAAAGTAATTTTTAAAATTCTCATTTTATTATTGAATTAATTTCGTTAATTAATTTTTCATTTAATGGTCCAATATATTTTGCAACTATTTTATTTTTATGAATTAAAAAAGTTTCTGGTACACCATATGCTCCCCACTCTATTGAAATTGTACCATCTTCATCTAATAATATTGTTTCGTATGGATTTCCAAATTTTGTTAGAAAATTTTGAGCATTATTAAAATTATCTTTATAATTTAATCCAACTAAAGTTACTTTATTGTTTTCACTTAATTTCATTAAATAAGAATGTTCTTGTCTACAGGGTACGCACCATGAGGCCCATATATTTAATAAATAAAATTTATTTGAATTAAATATTTCTGATGAGTTAACATTTTCTTTGCTATCAAATTTAACGCCAGAAAAAATTGGAATATCTTTTTTTATTTCTGACTTAGGGGTGTAGATATTTGTTTCCTGTAAACCTTTATAAAATATAAAAAAAATAATTATAAAACTTATTATTATTATTGAAGGTATTAATTTATCTTTCATATTCTCTTTCTAAACAAACTTAATATTCCACCCATACTTAATAATAATACTGACACCCATATCCAAAGCATGAAGGGTTTGTCTTGATATCTAACATTAAAATATTCCTGATTTTGTACTAAGTTTATGACAATAAATTTATCTTTCATTAAAGAAGTTTTAATATCAGCTTCACTGGTTACTATATTTGGCTGGTTATAAATTCTTAACTCAGGTGACATTTTATTAATTTTCCCATTTGAAGAAACAATTTTAAAATTTGCTACTACCGAGCTATAATTTTGTTCATCTCTCTGCTTTATATCTTCAAGTGTAATTTTAATTTTTGAGTTTTCATAACTCTGACCAATTTTAAGATTGGTTATTACTTCACTAGAGAGCAAATTATTAAATAAAATACTTAAAATTAATAAGCTAAATCCAAAGTGAGCTATATTTTGAGAAATGTTTTTAAATTTTTTTGTAAAAAAATCCCTTACAGTAATAAAAAACAAATAAAATGCACTTGAGATTAAAATAGTGTTTACAAGTAAATTTTTATCAAAATTCTTAACAATTAAATAAGATATTAAAATAGAAATAAACAACAAAAATAAAAGAATTTTTTTACTCTCTAAATTAGTTTTAATCCATTTCAATTGAGGTCCAATTGCCATAGCGATTAAAAATGGAATTAAGAAAGGGATAATTAGTTTGTGGTAAAACGGTGGGCCGACTGATATTTTTTCTGAAGAAATTACATCTAAAAAAATTGGATAAACTGTACCAATTAAAACCACAGATAAAAAATACATCATGAACCAATTATTCAATATAATTGCACTTTCTTTACTTAACCAAAAAAGATTTATTGAATTCTTTTGATCTTCTTTATGAAAAAAGAAAAAAATAAATAAAGAAATAAAAATTAGAACAAACAAAAATATTAATATAAATAGACCTCTTTCAGGGTCATTAGCAAAAGTATGAACTGAATTAAGGATACCTGATCTAACTAAGAAAGTTCCACACATACTAAGTGAAAATGTAGCTATAGATAAAATTATAACCCAAGAAGTTAAAATCGATTTTTTCTCTAAAACTAACATGCAATGTAGCAATGTGGTTAGTGCTAACCAAGGCATAAGAGATACATTTTCCACTGGATCCCAAAACCAAAATCCTCCCCATCCAAGTTCATAATAAGCCCAAATAGAACCTAGTAAAATTCCCAATGTCAAAAATATCCAAGAAACTAAAGTCCATTTTTTTATATGAGTTGCCCAGCTTCCTGAAACCATTTTTAAAGTTGTGGCTGCTAGTGCGGAGGAAAATATTATTGATGAACCAACATAGCCTAAGTATAAAACAGGTGGATGAATTGCTAATGCGGGATCTTGCAAGATTGGATTTAAACCTAAACCTTCTTCAGGAATTGGGAACAAGTAATTAAATGGATTAGAAGTTTTTAATAAAAATATAAAAAAACCAATAATTATTATCTGCTGAAATATTGTTGTTAGAGTTTTGTACTTTATTGATTGATTATTTGTTCTTAACAAAAAAATAAAAATAAATAACGTTAAAACCAACAACCACAATAACAAACTACCCTCATGATTTCCCCAAGTTCCTGTAATCTTGTAAAATAAAGGTTTAGTAGTATGAGAATTATTAAATACAGTTTCATTACTAAAATCTGAAACTACAAAAGATAAAACTAAACCAAAAAAACTAACAACAACAAAAAATAATTGTAAAAATGATAATGATAATATTTTAGTATCTAAAATTTCTGAATTTCTGAAATTTTGAATTGAAAAATAAATCAAAATTGAACCACTAATTAACCCTAAAATCAGTGCATAGTATCCAACGGCGCTATAAATCAATTAATTTTCCTCCAATGCAGCTTTAACCTCTGGGGGCATATAATTTTCATCATGCTTTGCTAAAATTTTTGTTGCTGAAAAAAAATTTCTATCTTTCAGAACTCCTTCAGCTACAACTCCTTTTCCTTCTTCAAATAAATTTGGGACTGCTCCTGAATAGGTAACATTAATCTCATTTTTAAAATCTGTAATAATAAAATTCACTTCATTAGAATTCATACTAATAGAATTTTTTTTAACCATGCCACCTACTCTAATTTTATTGTTTGTCAGCTCAGTTAATGATTTAATCTCCGAAGGAGATTGAAAATAAACAACGTTTTCTTCTAAAGATTTTAGAACTAAAAAAACTGTTAATATTAAAATTAATAAAATAGTAGAAACAAATAGAAATCTTAACTTAACTTTTCGACCATACATCGATCAAAAATTAGTTATTTGTTGCGTCAGCTAAAATTTCTTTATTTATTCTTTGTGATTTTGCAGAATTAGCTTGTTCAGTGTTAAGTGATCCAAATTTAGCAACAAATTTATTTTGTTCTTTCATGAATTGAACTTTTGTTACTAAATATAAACTTAGGAAACTTAATAAAGTAAAACCAAATGCAGATAAAACGTATGCTGCATATCCATTCATAAATAATAATTCGTTAATCATAATCTATCTAAGCCTTTATTTTTAATTTTTATCAGTTCTGTATTATATTTCATTAAGAAAATTAACAACGAAAATAGAGCAAATGCCGCAGTCATTATCAATAAAGGATAAAGCATTGATGAATGAATTGAGCTTTTAGATAAAACATTTATTGAGGCAGGTTGGTGAAGTGTATTCCACCAATCAACAGAGTACTTAATTATTGGCACATTTATAATTCCAAGAATGGTAATAAAAGTTGAGATTTTAAAAACTTTTTCTTCATTTTCATAAATTCTCCAAGAGATTAAGTATAAAGCATAAAATAGAGCTAAAATTAACATCGAAGTAATCCTAGCATCCCAGGCCCACCATGTACCCCAAGTAGGCTTCCCCCAAATAGAACCAGTTACCAAAGCAATAATGTTAAAAACAAAACCTGAAGGTGCTAAACTTTTGGATATTAAAAAAAAATTTTTGTTTTTAAAAATAAATCCTGAAATTGATAAAACAGTTATCGAAGAAAAAATTCCGAGAGAAATCCATGCAGCAGGAACATGAACATACATAATTCTAACAGCGTCACTCTGCTTGTAATCTTCTGGAGACAATATAAGTGCTTCAACTAATCCAACAGATAGAACAACAACGAATAAAAATAAAACATATTTTGGTGCTTTCGAAGTAATTTGAAAAATTTTATTTGGCTCTAAAAGTTTAAACATATCTCTAATTTAGGGATTTATTTTAAAAATACTATTGTCAAAAATTATCTGATCAAGAATGAAGAGGGGGAGATAATAAAGAAAGATTAACTTTTAACACTCTTGATCAGAATATGACTATTTAATTAAAAATTAGTGTGGCCTAGATTTGAAATAAATGTGTTTGAATAATGATAGCTAATTAGAAAGCTTGAAATAACTTGAGCCTTTTTTACCTGAAAAAATTTCTTCAATTAACGGATGTTTTATAGGCTCGTCTGAATCGTCCATCAAAAGATTTTGCTCTGAAACATAAGCTTCGTAAGTGATTTCATCATTTTCGGCAAGCAGATGATAAAAAGGCTGATCTTTTCTTGGTCTAACATTTTTTGGAATTGACTGATACCATTCCTCAGAATTGTTAAACTCGAAGTCTACATCATAAATAACTCCTCTAAATTCGAAGTGCTTGTGTTTAACAATATCTCCAATTGAGAATTTAGCTTTCTGGATTGCCATGTAGTTAGTATGGGTATTTAAAAATAAAAATCAATGTAAAAAATATTAATGTTTTGTGATGTGGCAAATATGTTAATATCTTTTAAGTGAATAAATCTTTTTTAAAATTTGTTACTGATTTTGGACCTTTAGCAATATTTTTTTTCTATTATTACAACAGTGGAAAAAATTTATCAGTAGCAATTCCTCCCTTAATAGTTGCAACTATCATTGCATTAACAGTTGTTTGGTTTTTTGAAAAAAAAATACCACCTATGCCTTTGTTAAGTGGAATTTTAATAACTTTTTTTGGTGGTCTCACTATCTATTTTAATGATCCAATATTTATTTATGTAAAACCAACAATAATAAATATCATGTTTGCTTTAGCTTTATATTTTGGAAAATACTTTACGAAAGAACCAATTCTTAAAAAAGTTATGGGTAAATCAATACCTTTGTCAGATATCGGATGGGAAATTTTAAATCGAAGATGGATGTTTTTTTTCTTCGGACTTGCATTATTAAATGAATTTGTTTGGAGAACGCAAACTGAAGAATTTTGGGTTAATTTTAAAGTATGGGGAATGCTTCCAATAACAATAGTGTTTACAGGATTTCAGGTACCTTTAATAAATAAATATAAAATAGATGCGTAATAACTTAAGATTAGTAGTAAACAATCCACATAACAAAATAGAGGAAAAACAATTTTTTGAAAAAGATGAACTTAAAATTATTTTAGATCTTTATGCTAAGATGGTTTCCGAAGGTTCTTGGAAAGATTATGGTCTCAACATATCAAGCAAACAAGTTAGCTTTAGTGTATTTAGGAATGCAGCAGAAAATGCACTCTATAAAATCTGCAAAAACTTTAAGCCAAGAAATAAGAATTTAAAATACTTAATCACAGATACAACTGGTAAGATATTAAAAAATTCTTACGAACTTAAATCTTTACTTAAAAATACTAATTGGAAGAAACTTCAAAAATAAACTATCGTCTTTGACCAAAAAGTCTTAACAACATTATAAATAGATTAATAAAGTCTAGGTATAATGTTAAAGCACCCATTACTGCTTTTTTTCCAACGATTTCACCAGAGTCACTTGCAACATACATGTTTTTAATTTTTTGAGTATCATAAGCTGTTAAACCTACGAAAATTAAAACACCTAAAATTGAAATTACAAAGTACATCATTGAAGATTTTAAGAAAATGTTAACGATTGATGCAATAATTATACCAATCAATCCCATCATTAAAAATGATCCAAACTTTGTTAAATCTCTTTTAGTTGTATAACCATAAATACTCATAGCTCCAAAAGTTGCTGAAGTTATGAAGAACACTCTAGTAACACTTAAACCAGTATAAACTAATAAGATTGAAGACAATGAAAGACCCATTAAAGCTGCAAACACCCAGAATGTTGTTTGAGCTTTTGAAGCGCTCATCTTATTAATTCCAAAACTCATGTAAAAAACGATACCTAAAGGAGCTAACATTACCAACCATTTAAGTCCTGATAAATAAATTGCATTCCCCATTTGTGTTAATCCAACAATTGCACCTGATTGATCAGTTACTACTGACATCTTGAATGTTATTAGTGCGATGATCCCTGTTAACAACACACCTGTTGCCATGTAGTTATAAACTTTTAACATGTAGGCTCTTAAGCCTTCATCCATTACAGCAGCAGTTTGTTGCGCTGCCTTTGCTCTGTTTAATATTCCGTTTTTATCAAATTCCATAATATGTTACATATAATAGTCTTTTAATAATTATTCAAGATACCTTAAAAGATTAATAAAAAGTTAACATAAAACATTAATGAATTACAAAAAATTGGGAAATACCGATCTTGATGTGAGTACAATTTGTCTCGGTACAATGACTTGGGGCGAACAAAATACTCAAGACGAAGCATTTGAACAAATGGACTTTGCTTTAAGTAATGGAGTTAATTTTTGGGATACTGCTGAATTGTATGCAGTTCCTCCTCGTAAAGAAACTTATGGGGACACTGAAGAAATAATTGGTAATTGGTTTGAAAAAACAAAAAAAAGAAAAGAAGTTATTTTAGCTACTAAAGTTGCTGGTCCAGCAAGAGATTATTTAAGAAATGGAGAAAATAGTTTTACAGGTCCAAACTTAGAGTCGGCTTTGAACAATAGTCTCAAAAGACTTAAAACAGATTATATTGATTTATATCAACTGCATTGGCCAGAAAGAAATGTAAATAATTTTGGAAGACTTGGTTATGTTCATAAAGAAAATGATTGGAATCAATTTGAAGATGTTCTTGGGGAATTAGATAAATATATTAAAGCTGGGAAAATAAGATACGTTGGTCTTTCGAACGAAACTCCTTGGGGAGCGTTAAATTATTTGCAGCTATCAAAAGATAAAAATTTACCAAGAATGATGTCTATTCAAAATCCATACAGCTTACTAAATAGAACTTATGAAGTAGGATTAGCCGAAGTTTCAATTAGAGAAAAAATTGGATGTCTTGCGTACTCACCTCTAGCAAGTGGATACTTAACAGGAAAGTATAGAAATAAGAATTTTCCTAAAGGATCAAGAATGGAAAGAGACTTTGATTTTTGGACAAGATATAGAAAACCTAACACAGAGGCTGCTGTAGAACTTTATTTTAAAATCTGCAAGAAACACAATTTAAATATGACTCAAATGTCTATTAAATTCTGTGAAATCCAAGAATTTATGACAAGTGTTATTATAGGTGCAACTACTATGGAGCAGTTGAAATCAGATATAGAAAGTGTAAATGTAAATTTATCTAATGATGTCATTGAAGAAATCAATCAAGTTCAAACAATTTATCCAAACCCATGTCCTTAATTAAAAAAATAATAATTTTATCAACTGTATTTATCTTAAGTTCAAATCATTTACTTGCACAAGAAGTAAAAAAAATTGGTAAATATAAAGATTGGGAAGCAATGGTAGCATATGAACCTGATGGCAAAGTATGTTTTGCACAATCAGTACCAGTGCTTCAAGCACCAAAATCAAACAAAAGAGATGCAAAATTATTTGTAACTTTTAGACCAGAAGAAAGCATCTCAAATGAAGTAAGTGTTACTCCTGGATATGAATTTAATAACAAAAACTCTGTTATTGCGGCATCTGGAAAGAACAAATTTAAGTTTGATATAATGCAACAAGGCTTTGCATGGATTGCTGATAACAAAATTGAAGTAAAAATGATTAGTAGAATGAAGAAGGGATCAAGAATAATGATTATTGGTTACAATCAAAATGGATCCCAAACAATTGATCATTATTCTTTGCTTGGATTTACCAAAGCTTACAACGCATCAAAAAAAGCTTGTACATAATTAAATGAAATCAAAAAATAAAATTGTACTTGCCTACTCAGGCGGTTTAGATACATCCATAATTTTAAAATGGCTTCAAGAAAATTATAATGCTGAAGTAATTTGTTATACCGCTGATGTTGGTCAAGAAATTGATAGAAAAAAAATTTTTAAAAATGCAAAAAAATTTGGTGTCAAAAATATTATTATCCAAGATTTAAAAGATACTTTTGTAAAAAATTACGTTTACCCAATGATTAGAGGACATGCAATTTATGAAGGGGTGTATCTTTTAGGGACGTCTATTGCTAGACCACTAATAGCAAAAGACCAAATAAGAGTTGCTAAAAAATTTAAAGCCAATGCAGTATCACATGGTGCTACAGGAAAAGGAAACGACCAAGTAAGATTTGAATTGGGCTATCATTACTTTGGACCAAAAATAAAAATTATTGCTCCATGGAGAATTTGGAAATTAAAATCAAGAACTGATTTAATTAACTATGCAAAAAAACATGGTATACCAATACCAAAAGATAAAAAGGGTGCTCCACCTTTTTCAGTAGATGACAATTTATTTCATACATCAACTGAGGGGAAAGTATTAGAAAATCCAAAAAATTCTGCGCCAGAATTTATTTACCAAAGAACAGCTTCTCCTGAGAAAGCTCCAAACAAACCTTCATTTATTACAATCAACTTTAAAAAAGGAGACCCATTTGCAATTAATGGAAAAAAAATGTCTCCTTCAAAATTATTAGAAAAATTGAACAACATTGCTGGAAAAAATGGAATAGGAAGAGTCGATTTAGTTGAAAATAGATTTATTGGAATAAAGTCTCGAGGTGTGTACGAAACACCTGGTGGAACTTTATTAATTCATGCACATAGAGCAATCGAATCTGTAACATTAGATAAAGAAACAATGCATAAAAAAGATCAGATTATGCCAAGATATGCTGAACTTATTTATAATGGTTATTGGTATTCAAAAGAAAGATTTAAACTTCAAAAAATTGTTGATCTGAAAAGAAACAAAGTTAATGGCTCAGTAAAACTTAAACTTTATAAAGGAAATGTAATAATCGAATCTCGAATTACAAATAGTTCAGCATACTCTATGAAAAAAGTTTCTTTTGAAGAAAATAAAACATTTAATAAATCTAACGTTGAGAGATTTATTAATTATCATAAGAAAAAACTTCGTTCATAAATAAATGGAAATAAATATATTCGCAGACACTATTTGTGGATGGTGTTACATAGGTCATAAAAATTTAAATACAGCGATTAAAAAATTTCCAAACATAAAATTTGAAATTAAACATATACCTTTTCAATTAAACCCGGATATGCCTCTAGAGGGAATAGCTCGTGATAAATATCTTGAGATAAAATTTGGTGGGAAAAAATTTGCAGAACCTATGTATGAAAATATGAAATTAAAAGCAAAAGAGTCTGGAATGAATTTTAATTTAGATAAAATAAAAAAAACTCCTAATACAGTTCTATCTCATTTACTAATAATTTTGAGTGAAAAGTTTAATATACAAAATCAGGTAAAAGAAAAAATTTATCAATCATATTTTATTGATGGTCTCGACATAGGAGATATTGATGTTTTAACCAATATTGCAAAACAATATAATATTTCTGAAGAGATCTTTAAAAATTTTATCAATGATAAAAATATTGCGGTTGTAAATTCAAAAATATTAATTGCTACAAAAAAAAATATAAGTGGTGTTCCGTTTTATGAGATAGGAAATGTTTTTATATCAGGTGCTCAAAGTGTAACACACTTGGAAAATGCAATAAATTCAAACTTAAACTAAAATTAAGTCAATTTTTCCTTTGTTATAACTTTTTAAAACTATATGTTAAATACATGGACTCGTTAAAAAACTGGATGAAAGATGCTGCAAACATTTTGTTTGATGATAGTAAAAATGATCTGAGAGCACTACCCAAAACAGTTAGACTTCAAATTCTTTTAGTTCTAAGTTTTATTTGGACTACAGTTTTTAGTTTATATGTATTCTCATACACAACATTTGCATTTGGTTGGGCAGGTCTTTATGTAGCGCATGTAGGATTAATTTTTGCTGTGTATATGACTTTTAAACAATTTCATAAAGCAGAGGAAAGATCTAGCAGTGTATTTGAAACTAAAAATTTTGACCCATTTAAGATTATGGTAATTGTTTTTGTGATAGTATTTATATTTGTTTTTTCAAAAGGTATTGAAGTATTAACTAGTCCTAATCCAAGTTCTTATTCAATTCCTTATGATGGGCCGTCAAAATCAGTTTTTGAAAAATGGCTTCCATTTAGTAAAGATAAATAATGGACAAGATAGCAAAAAACTTACAACTAGCTTTGATGGTTATTATCTTAATCAGCACAGTTATTGCAGTTGGAATTGAGATGAAAAATATGTTCTTAAATCAATCTGTAACATTAGCTGATCTACTATTAATGTTTCTTTATCTAGAGGTCCTGGCGATGGTTAGAGTTTTTTGGAACCAACAATCAATTAGTATTACCCTTCCACTGCTTATTGCAATTACTGCTCTTGCACGATTTATTATTTTACAAGGAAAAGAAATGGATCCTACTGCACTTGTTTATGAAGCGGTCGCGATTTTATTAATTGCTGGAGCAATTGTTGTCTTAAGATTGAGACATAGTGATAAATTGGGTCTCAAGAAAAAAAAATCAAAATAATTTAAAATGATGTTTGAAGCTTCAAGGGCTAAGGCCTTAAATCAATTAAATAATTTTATCGATAACAATCTTGCAGATTATTCTAAATTAAGAAATTTTGATTTTGGTCCTGAAAAAAGATCTAATATATCATGCTTATCTCCATACATAACACACGGAATTATAAACGAAAAAGAAGTCATCCAGAAAGCTCTAAGCAAATTTTCTTTTTCAAAAAATGAAAAATTTATTCAAGAAGTTTTATGGAGAACTTATTGGAAAGGTTGGTTAGAGCTAAGACCAAATGTTTGGGCAGATTATCTTATTGAATTAAATCAAATAAAAAATGAACTTCAAAATAATAAAAATTATCTCTCAGCAATTGAGGGAAAAACAGATATTGAATGCTTTAATGAATGGGTTAACGAGCTAAAAGAAAACAATTATTTGCATAATCATACAAGAATGTGGTTTGCTAGTATTTGGATTTTTACCTTAGAACTACCTTGGCAATTAGGCGCAGAATTTTTCATGCAAAATCTTTATGATGGAGATGCTGCATCAAATACTCTTGGATGGCGATGGGTTGCAGGTGTTCAAACTCAAGGAAAACATTATCTTGCTAGTGAATGGAATATTAAAAAATTCACAAACAATAGATTTCAAAACGTAAAATTAAATGAAAATGCCCCTCCTAAAATCTCAGAAAAATCTTATCAAATAATAAAACAAGATTTTACTAATCCACAAAATATTGAAGAAAAAAATCTTTTAATTTTTGATAATAATCTCTCATTTGAAATCACTGACTTTAAAGAAAAAAACTTTAAGAAAATTTACTTAGTTTCTAACAAAAATGAAAATAGATCTATAAAACTCAGTGAAAAATTAGTGAAATTTAAATCTCAGTTAATAGAAGACCAAGCACAAAGATTAAAAAATCAATCTATTGATTTTCAGTTAATTGATATAAGTGAAGTTATAGACATTGAAAATTGTTATGGTTTGTATCCAACAGTAGGTGAAAATTTAGACTACTTAAATTCAAATGATATAAATGTAAGTTTTTTATACAGAAGCCTTGATCAGTTAGCTTGGCAATATTGTAATAAAGGTTTTTTTAATTTTAAAAATTATATTCCCAAAATTGTTTCAACCTTAAGTTAAAACCATCGAACCATACCTATAATTCCAGCGGTAGCATAAAAAAATTGCAGTAAGAGAATTCCTTTATGGCCACCCCTGTAAGCCCAAATTCCAATTAGAATAGCTGACAAAAGTAATAAGCAAAAACCAAAAAATTCTATTCCTATGTTTAAAGCCACAAATAAAGAATACAATATTGCTGTAATAACCCCTGCCCATTCAAAAATTTTATTATTCATAATTTTTATATATCTCTTCACGCTCACTTTTGTTCATACCCTTTGTTTTTTCTAAAAATTCATTTCTTAACTCTCTTGTTTTGAAAATGTAAAAACAAACTGTATCTTTGCTGTGGTAGATTGCTTTAAGTTCATCATCTATATCGTTTAGCTCATTAGGTATTTCAGTCTTTATGCAAATCATAGAATTTTTTTAAAATTATTATAAAGAATTGTAGAATAATTGTTCATATCATTCATATTATCTTTTGCTGATTGATCAAATTTTTCTAAAGCGTTATTACCAAACTGATCCTCTAAAGCTTTCTTGTATTCAGGAACACATCCCCATTCATTGACTGTTGTATCTTTTATTTCTATATGAAATTGAATTCCGTAAGCGTGGTTTTGATATTTAAATATTTGATATTTAGTAATTGGAGAGGAAGCCAATAAAGTTATATCATTATTGTTTTCAATACCTTGAACCTCATAAGAATGCCATTGTAAACTTTTTATCTTATCAGGAAATTGTGAAAACAAATTATCGTTTTCTTTTTCTTTAGAAAAATCAATATCCATAATACCAATTTCTGCAGGATTTGATTTAACAACTTTACCACCCACTACCTCTCCTAATAATTGACAACCTAAACAAAAACCTAAATAAGGTTTTTTTAAATCTACAACAAACTCTTTGATTTTTTTCTTTTCTTCAATTAGCCATGGGTATTCCTTTTCCATATAGGTATCCATTGGTCCTCCCATACAAAACATTCCATCAAATTTACTAAGATCTTCTGGTATTTTTTCACCTTCGTCTAACTCTATTGTGGTTAAATTAAATCCATCAGATAGCATTAAATCTTTAATGTAGCCTGGATCCTCTATTTTAATATGTTGTAGTACAATTATATTCACTATGATTAACTTAGCTTAGAACACTTTTTGGAACAATATTTTACTCTATCCCAATTAAGTTTCCATTTTTTTCGCCACGTAAATGGTCTTTTGCATACAGGGCATATTTTTGAGGGTAAGTTTTGTTTTTTCAATTTAATATTCTTTAAAATTTTTATTCCAAAGATCTAAAGCTTCATCCCAATTTGGAATATGATCGCTTTCATAACCATATGTAGAACCTGTTGCAATTGCTCTAAAATTTCTCATTGCTTTTGAATGCTCTGTTCCATTTAAATATTTAACCATCAGCTTTCTATCTTTCCAAGCTGTTAAAGTATGCTGGTATCCGTTAAATGGCTTTGTTTCACAAAATATGTTTCCTTCAGCTTTTTGTGCTGCCCTAAAAGATGGGATTGCCAACAACCAAAATCTTAATTTTGAAAAAAAATTTTTTGGTTTTAGACCAGTTATTGCAATGTACATAATAATCTAATTAAAAAATTTTATCTTTGTTTAATATATTTTGAGGATCTAAAAGTTTTTTTATTTTTTTCATTATCTCTATTTCCTTAACACTTTTGGTTTTTTTAAAATCATCTTTTTTTAAAATTCCTATTCCATGTTCTGCACTTACAGATCCTTTAAACTCAATTATTAAATTGTTTATTATTTTTTTTATTTTTTTTTCAAATTTATAAAAATCTTTTTGTAAATTTTCAGGTTCTATTAGGTTGAAATGAATATTAGAGTCTCCCAAATGACCAAAAATATGAAATTTAATTCCAGGTAATAATTTATTTATTTGCTCTTTTGACTTTTTTAAAAATATATCCATATAATTTATTGGAACAGAAATATCAAAACCAAGAAGTTTACCCTCTATTTTCTGAGCTTCAGTTAAAGATTCTCTAAATTTCCAAAAATCAATATTTTCTTTTTCATTTTGACCAAGCAAAAATTCAACGCAATTTTTTTCTTGGTCTATGAAAAATTGCTCTAAATTTTCCATATATTTTTCTGATCTATCAAAATAAATAAACTTAATTAATAAATAATAATTAGTTTTTTTTTTAAAAAACCTTTTATTTAATAAATTGTGTTTCAAACAAAGTTCGAAAGATAGGTCTGAAATAAACTCAATTCTTTCAATTTTATCTCCAAAATTTTTTCTTACATATTTAAAAATATTTATGACATTCTCAAAATTTGCAATTGATATAAAACAAGTAGATTCATTTACAGGTTTAGGAAAAATTTTTATTCTTGCCTTTGTGATAATACCTAATGTTCCTTCAGAACCACAAAAAATATCCTTTAAATTGTAACCTGTATTATCTTTAATTAAATTAGAGCCAAGCGTTAAAATATCTCCATTTGATAATACAACCTCTAAAGCTAAAATATTTTCTCTAATTGAACCATATTTAATAACATTCATTCCACCTGCGTTAGTTGATATTGCTCCACCAACTTGAGCGGAGCCAATAGAACTCATATTTAATGGAAAAGTATAATCTTTATCTTCTAACTTGGAAATAGCATGCTGAAGAATAACACCAGCCTCTAATTCAACTGATAAATTTTGCTCATCAATTTCTAAAATTTGATTCATTTTCTCTAAATTTAAAATTATTTGATTTCTATTTTTAGAGGGTGCAGTTCCACCAACAAGACCTGTATTACCCCCTTGAGGAATTAGTTTGATATTATAAGTTTTTGCAAGTTTAACAATTTTTGAAACTTCTTTTGTTGTCTTTGGAAATATTACACCTAAAGAAATTTTAGTAAATCTTCCTCTCCAATCTGATGAATATTTTTTATTTAACTCTTTGTCTTCTGAATAAGTAATATACTTTGAGATAGATTTTAATTTTTTCTCAATTTTATCATTTTTCATATTATAGTATTCTCTCTGATAAATTTGTCTGCTTCAGATAAAATTAATTTTTTTCTATCAGGTTTCATTTTATCAAAGATACGAACCATCATTGAAAGACGAGGATTTTTTAAAAAAAATTTTCTGTTTCTATCTATGAATCTCCAGTAAAGACCATCCATGGTGTTACACCAATCACCTTTCTTAAAATCCATCATTTTCATAAAATATGCAGATCCACAAATATATGGTTTGGTCGCGAAAATCCCTCCATCACTAAACAATCCCATTCCATATACATTGGGAACCATTACCCAATCTGATGAGTCTACAAACATCTCCATAAACCACTTATAAACAATTGTGGGCTTTATCTCACAAAGATTCATGATGTTGGATAAGATCATTAATCTTTCAATGTGATGTGACCAACCATAATTGACTGCATTTTTAATTGCATAATCTAAAGGTGGAAGACCAGTTGAACCCTCATACCATGAACTTTTCATTTTTCTATTCTGTTTAAAAAAATTTCCAGTTTCCATTTCTTGTGAGTAGGACTGGTAAATTCCACGCATAAATTCTCTCCAACCAATTACCTGACGTACATAGCCCTCTAAAGAATTGATTCTAATTTTATTTTTTTTATGAAAATCTAAAATTTTTTGGATAACAAATTCAGGTGTTATTATACCTAAATTTATATAAGGACTTAAAGCACTATGAAAAAGAATATTGTCTTTTTGATCTACAGCATCTTCATAATCACCAAATAGATTGGATTTTTCTTTTATAAAAAAATTTAAAAGTTTAACTACATCATCATATGTAGTAGCAAACCAAAAATTCTCTGTACTTCCTGGATGATTTTTAAATTCCTTCTCAATAATAGGCTTCAATTTTTTTGTATGACTAGTTTCATTAATTTTGGGAAATTTAGGAATTAATATATTTTTTGGTAATTTATTTCTGTTATCTTCATCAAAACTCCATTTACCTCCGATTGGATTACCATCTGACCCCATCAATATTCCAGATTTTTTTCTAACATCCTTGTAGAAAGTTGCCATAAATGGTTTCTTTGATTTTGATAAATAATTTTTAAAATACTCTCTAGAATTTAAAAACATTGGTGTTTGAATTACATTCCAATTAATTTTTTCTTTTTTTAAAAATTGAGAAATTTTTTTTTCAAAAAATTTATCCTCTACTTCGAAACTAGAAATTTCTTTTATTTTTTTTTGAGTAATAATTTTTTTTAACTTTTTTAAATAATCATCATGAAACTCTTTGTCTTCAATTTTGACATAGTCTAATTTAAATTTATTTTTCTTTAACTCATCGGCATAAGATCGCATTGATGATAAAAATAATAAAATTTTTTGTTTATGATGCTTTTCATAAGTGCATAAAGCCTTATCTTCAGCCATAAAGAATAGATGGTCTTTTTTGAAGCGGTCTATGTATTTTGTTGGAAATAATTGGTTGCCAAGTATAAAAAATAACTTCATATTTAAATATAACTAATAAAAGTTTTTATGTCAGAAAAATATCTTATTTTTGGTGCAACTGGCTCGATTGGATCTAGTTTAGCAGAACAATTAAAAAATTCAGGAAATGATATTCATTTAGTTGCAAGAAATGAAAGTGAACTTGCTCCAATTGTAGAAAAGCTTGGGTGTTCATATACGATCGCAGATGTTCTTGAAGAAGGTTTCGTAGAAAAAGTTAAATCAGATATTCCTGAAATCAAAGGATTGGCTTACTGTGTAGGATCCATAGACTTAAAGCCACTTAGAATGATTAATGAACAAGATTTTCAAAAATGTATGAAACTGAATCTTTATTCTGCTGTTGAAGCTATCAAGGGATATCAAGAAACTTTAAAAAAAAATAAAGGTTCAATTGTAATGTTTTCAACTGTTGCCGCACAAAGAGGTTTCACTAATCATGCAATTATCGCATCAGCAAAGGCAGCTGTTGAAGGTCTGACTGTTTCTTTGGCTGCAGAATTTGCTCCAAACATAAGAGTAAATTGTGTGGCACCAAGCTTAACAAAATCTAAAATTGCTGAACCCATGTTAAAAAATGCTGCTTTAGCAGAAGGTATTGCAAAAGCTCATCCATTAAAAAGATTGGGGGAAGGAAAAGATTCAGCATCAGTTGCTAAATTTTTACTTACAGAAGATAGTTCTTGGATCACTGGTCAAGTTATAGCTGTAGATGGTGGTAGATCTAAACTTTCATAAAGTGAAAAAATTTATTTTTATATTTTTTTTTATTTTTATTTCTGCAACAGCAAATTCTAAAAATTATAATTTTGAAAAATTAGGGTCTTTTAGTGAACCATGGGGTTCAAGTTTCATTAATAGTGAAGAATTAATTGTTACAGAAAAAGGTGGCAAAATTAAAATAATAAACATTGTTTCAAAAAATATTTCTGAAGTTGAACATAATTTAAACTATTTTGTTCATGGTCAAGGTGGTCTTTTAGATATTATTCATAAAGATAAAAAATTATGGATTTCATATTCAGAAAATAGAGGAGACTGGAAAACCAGTACCTCAATTGCAAAAGCAGATTTAAATAAGAATTCTTTAAATTTTAAAAATATATTTCAAGCAAATCCACCAATTGAGTCTGGATATCATTTTGGATCTAGACTTGCTATCAAGGAAAATTACTTATTTGCTTCTGCAGGTGAAAGGGGCATGAATATGATTGCTCAAGATCCAACTCAACATCCAGGAAGCATTATTAGAATAAATTTAGATGGAAGTTTTCCAAAAGATAACCCTAAGTTTGAGGATAAGCCAGATTGGCTTCCAGAGATATACCAGATAGGAGTTAGAAATCCTCAGGGTTTAACTTTTTCAGAATTTGATGGAAAAATTTATATGAGCAATCATGGAGCAAGGGGTGGTGACTGGTTTGGAGAAGCCAAAAAAGGCGAAAATTATGGTTGGAAAATTTTAGGTTGGGGAGGAACAAATTACTCAGGAACTAAGATTGGTCCAAAATGGAAACTAGGATTTACAAAAGCCATTCAATATTGGGCTCCTTCAATCGCTGCAAGTGCTATTACAATTTATAAAGGTAAAGAGTTTGAAGAATGGAATGGTCATGCATTAATTACTTCTCTTAAAGATAAATCCTTAAGAAAATTAATATTTTCAAACACATCTGAAATCCAAGAGGAAGTTATTTTTAAAGATAAAATTGGAAGAATTAGAGACATACAAGTTCACCCTATTGATGGGAAAATTTACTTTCTAGCTGGAGATGATTTGTGGCTAATGGAAAAAAAAAATTAATAAATGAAAGAGAAACCTTATCACCACTTATCTGATGGAACTTTTCGAAATCCTAAGGGTTCACCTGTTGTAATATCTAGATCAGGGAAATTTTCTTATAGAACTTTTAGTAAATTAAGAAAAAATATTAGTCTTAATTTTCCAAAAGAGCATGTTGTTGAAAAAGAAAAAGTTAAATCTGATTTAGAAAAATACAAAAATGGTGATTACATTGCCTGGATTGGGCATGCTACTTATTTAATTAAATTAGGTAATACAACAATTATTACCGATCCCGTTTTTTCAAAAAATGCTGGTCCGTTAATATTTGGACCAAAGAGATTTACTAAACCTGCACTAGATCTGAACGAAATTCCAAAAACGGATTTATTTTTATTGACTCACAATCATTATGATCATCAAGACATGTCAACTATCAGAAATTTTCCATACAAAGATGCAAAAGTATTAGTTCCACTTAACCTTGGAAAATATTTTAAGAATTATGAAGATGTAAGTGAAATGGATTGGTATGATAACAAAAATATTAATAGTGATTTAAAAATAACCTTACTACCAGCAGTTCATTGGTCAAAAAGAAGCCTAACAGACACAAATAAAACTTTGTGGGGGAATTTTTTAATTGAATATAAAAATAGAAAAATTTTATTTGCTTGTGATACTGGTTATGGAAATATCTATAAAGAACTAGGAGAAAAATATGGTCCAATTGATCTTACTATGATCAACATTGGAGCATATAATTTTAAACCAATGTTTGATAAAACTATTTATCATACAACTCCAGAAGAAGCTTTAAATATAGCAAAAGATCTTAAAAGCAAAAAAGTATTAGGAATGCATTGGGGGACTTTTGTTTTATCTTTAGAGCCAATTATGGAACCACCAATTCGATTTAAAGATAATGCAGAAAATTATGGATTTAAAAGAGAAGATGTAATTACATTTAATATTGGTGAGGTAAAATCCTTAAACGAATTATTATAACTACAATATAGTTATTCTATGCATAATTCTATTGCCTTTAAAAGGAGTAGCTTGGTGGAGCATGGATCTATTATCCCAAATAGCTAACTGATCTTTTTCCCATTCTAATGAGTATTGAAATTTTTTTTTAACTTGGTGCTTAAATAATTGTTTTTTAACTTTTTCAGAATTTTTTAAATTTGGAGAAAATCCTACAAGATGTCCAGGACTGCAATAAATCGTATTTTTAGAGTTTATTTTTTTTATAATTTTATGAATAGATTTTAATTCTTCAATCTTTCTACCCTTCTCTTTTACTCTTTCTCTTGTAGTAACTGAAATTGGTCCTTCAGAAGAGTACCTTCCCTTCACTTTAATTAATTTATTTTTTATTGATTTAGACAAATAATCATAAGCTAAATATTGAGAGGAAAATTCAGTATTTGCTCTACCCTTTTTAGGAACTAGTTTAGAATAAAGCATTGTAAATCTAGGTGGTTTTTTTGTGTAGATTGAGTCTGTGTGAAACTGTTCTCCAAAACTAGGTCCCTTGTCTGTTGCTTTTCTTTGAACGACAGTAATTTGTTTATATTTCGTACTTAATCCTTTTAATCTTGGATATTTTGCTAATTTACCAAAATGTTTAGCAAACGCTATATAATCTGAAGAATTTAGTTTTTGTCTTCTAAAAAAAATCATACCATAAAGTTCGAGTGCTTTAAAAAAAAATTTAAAATCTTTTTTAGAAATTTTTTTAACGTTACCAGTAATCTCTGCCCCAATATTTTTTTTATTGGGAATTATCTTAAACATGTCTAAATTTAATTATTTAGTAATTTACTTTTAGCTTTCTCAAACTCTTCTTGAGTAAGAGCTCCATTTTTATACAACTCATTTAATTTAGAAATTTCAGAACTTAGATCGTTACTTTTTGAAGGTCTAATTACTGTTTCTGAATCTGCTTCTGTTTCCCCAGGTTTATTGGGTCGATTATCAACTTTAGCCTTAAAGCCCTTCATGATTGCAGAACCACCTAGGTAAAAAACAAATCCTAAAATTGGCACTGCTAAAGCAAAAAAAATAATTTTTTCCATTAATTAATCCTCATCCTCATCTCTCCAACCTTTTTCATACATCAAATATCCAGCTAAGATAACAGAAAAAACTCCAGCAATCATTCCAAAATCAAATCCAACTTGCTTATTATATAAATACCAACCCAATTGAGTAGCTCCAATTGGAACTGCAGTTAACAAAATCATTATAATTGCAATTCTGTATTCGTATTTAGGTTTTTTCATCTAGACTAGCTTATCAAATACAACAGTAATTTAATCAGTTTAAATATCCTTGAGACAATTAAACTTAGATAAAAAGTCTTTATTTTTGTGATCTTTTAAAACACTCAATTGTGTTTTTTAATAAACAAGCGATAGTCATTGGCCCTACACCACCTGGAACTGGGGTTAAAGCTTTTGCATTTTTTGAAACATCTTCAAAATCAACATCTCCAACAATACCTTTGTCAGTTTTATTGATACCAACATCAATTACTATTGCATCTTTCTTTACCCAATCTCCTTTTACAAGCTCAGGTATTCCAACTGCTGCAACAATTATATCAGCTTCTAAACATTCAGTTTTTAGATCTTTAGTTTTTGAATGAGTAATTGTTACAGTACAATTTTCTTTCAAGAGTAATTGGGTCATTGGTTTTCCATTTAAATTTGATCTACCAACTACAACTGCTTTTTTTCCACTTAAATTTGGTTCAATTTTTTTAATTAACAAGTAACAGCCAAGAGGTGTACAAGGAACTGAGCTTTCATAACCCGATGAAAGATTTCCTACATTCATTGGATGAAAACCATCTACATCTTTAGAAGGATCAATGGTCTCAATAACTTTTTGTTTATCTATATGTTTTGGTAATGGTAATTGAACTAAAATACCCGAAACTGTTTCATCTTTATTTAGTTCCTCAATTTTTTTTAAAACAGTTTTTTCTTCAACACTATCAGGATATTTAATTACTTCTGATTTTAACCCTACTTCGTTTGCTGATTTTTCTTTATTACGAACATAAATTTGACTTGGAGTAAGATCCCCAATTAATATCACCGTTAAACCAGGAACTTTATTATATTTGGATTTAAGTCCTGATACTTCTTGTTTTAATTCTTCTCTTAATTCAGCTGCAGCTTTTTTTCCGTCAATTAAAATCATTTTACTTTTTAAAATATAATTGGTGCAATGTAGAGCTTCATACACATTTCAATAAACCAAATCAACAGAAGAAGAATGATTGGTGAAATATCTAGTGATCCTAAATTAGGCAAAAAACGTCTAATTTTATTAAGAATTGGCTCAGTTAATTTGTAAGTAAGCTCCAAAATTGAGTAAACAAATCTGTTTTGAGTATTTAAAACATTAAATGCTATCAACCAGCTTATAACTACATTTGCAATTACTACATAAGAATACAGTTTTAAAATCTGTAAAACTAAATAAAAAATTGCTATCATTTTTTCTCAACATAAATTGACTGACTTGGGAAAGCAAAAGAGGCCTTATTTTTTTCTACAATCTGCTTAATTTCAATTGCCAATCTCTCTTTAACTTCTAGTGAATTACTCCAACTATTTGAATTCGTGAAACATCTTACCAATAAATCTATTGAGCTATCAGAAAACTTCTCAATTCTAACCGCAACCCCAGTTGATTGATTAAAGTCTTCACTGTTGTTTATATAACTTTCAATTTCCTCTCTTATTTTCTTTAATTGATCAATCGTAGAGTCGTACTGCAATGTAATTATCCATCTAATTCTCCAATTAGATGTTTCGCTAACATTAACCACAGCATTTTCTGCAAATTGAAAATTAGGAATAATCGCTAGAGATTTATCAAATTTTCTTATTGTTGTTGATCTAAAACCAATTTTTTCAACTGTGCCTTCAATAATCCCATCTACTGCAATCCAATCTCCAATTTTGAATCTTTTTTCAACTAATACTAAAATTCCAGAAATTAAATTTTTAAATAAATCTTGTGCTCCAAGCGCAACAGCAACCCCAAACAAACCAAGACCAGCAATAATTGGTCCTATCTTAATACCCCATAATTCTAGTACTGCAGCTAATCCTAAAATAAATATTAAAATCTTAAGTGATTTAATTATCCAACCAATAAGTTCTCTAGTTAAAAGTTTATCTAGTCCACTTAAGATATATGAAATGGGTTCAATAATTTGGTGAATAACCCAAAAAATTAATATCGTAATTAACGTTCTATTAATTGTATCAACTACTTCTCTACCCTCTGTTGAAAAAGTCATGTAGTAACTTGCAATAAAGAAACCTAATACAATTGGTAAAAATCTAGCTGGACCAATTAATGACTGAACAAAAGTATCATCTAATTTGTTTGTTGTTCTTTTTGAGATAATTTCTAATTTTTTTATAATTAATTTACTAATTAACCCTCTAAAAACCAAAAAAAGTAAGAATATCCCTATTCCAATTAAAATTTGAAAAATATCAACACCAAGTATTCCTTTGTTCCAAACAGATAAAAATATTTCAGAAAAATTATTTATTAATTCCATACCTAAATTTTATATAACAAAAACTCTTCTTCTCCAGGATTAAAAAGAAATATCTTTTTCCATTTGATTTCATTCAATATTGACGAGGTTTTTTCACCTATACACATCAAGTTTGTATTCATCCAAAGGTTTTCTGTTTGATAGATTTTTATAAAATTTAAGAAACTAGAGGCACTATTTTGAGAATAAACATAAACAATATCTGGTATATTCTGCTTTAATTCGTTAACAAAATTTTCATCAAAATTTTCAGTATGATTTACCTTATAATTGATAATACGTTTAACAGCATACCCTTCTTTTAACAATTGTTTGTCTAAATCAGTTGTTATGATCTCACCACTTATATAAAGAAGTGGAGTTTCTTTTAATTCATAATTTTGTAGAATTAGTTCTTTAAGATTTGAAACATTCCCTTCTGCAGAAATTGTATTTTGGAAACCTAAATTTCTAGCTTTTTTTTCTGTAGCATTACCAACGCAAAAACAAATTAATTTTTTATTTAAATTTTCTACATTTAAATTTTTTACAGCATTGGAACTTGTAAAAATTAAACCACCATAATCACGAGAGTTAATTTCTTCATGTTGAACTTTTTGAATATTTATTAATGGTAGATGAGATACTTTATGATCTAAAGATTGAAACTTAACTATCATTTCTGAGCAATCTTCTATAGGTCTAGTTAACAAAATGTGCATTTTACTTTTTATACGAATTATTAGATTTAATTTTTAAAGTGTTACCAACTTCTGTTCCAATTTCTTTAAACATATCAATATTACCAGATTTTTTTTCATAAAATATTTGAGAACCATCTAGTGAGAATAGTTCAGCTTCAACGGTAATTTTATTCCCTTCTATAATTGAATGAGCACCTATTGCAGTTTCGCAGTCGCCTTCCAATACCTTTAAAATGTTTCTCTCTATGTGAGCTCTCATATAAGTATCTTTGTGATTTATTTTTTCCAAAACTTTTATAATTTCATCATCATCATCTCTACACTGTAAAGCAATAATACCTTGGCCTGCACTTGGAATAATTTGATCAGTCGGAAAAATTTCAGAAATTTCATTATCTAAATTTAAATATTTTATACCCGCATAAGACAAAACTATTGCATCATAAATACCTTCCTTTAGCTTTTTGATTCTAGTATCTACATTTCCTCTTATTAATTTACAGATAACATCTGATCTTATTTTTTTAATTTGAAATTCCCTTCTATAAGATGAGGTTCCTACTATTGCATTTTGTTTTAATTCCTTAATATTTTTCTTGTCATTTGTTATTAAAATTTCTCTTGGATCTGTCCTTTCTAAGAATGAATTTGTTCTAAGTCCCTCAGTTTCAGTGGCTGGCATATCTTTTAATGCATGCACAGCTATATCAATTTTTTTTTCTTTCAGTTCTTTCTCAATCGTATTAGAAAATAAACCTTTACCACCGACCTCTGACAATCTTCGATCCTGAATTTGATCACCTTTTGTGGTTATTGTTTGAATGACAATCTGATCATCTGGTAAGTCTAAAACTTCAATAATTTTATCTTTAGCTTTTTGCGCATAAAGCAAAGCCAATTTACTTCCTCTTGAACCAATTATAATTTTTCTATTCATTAAAAATTTATTTCTTACTTGTATTGAGATTGTACAATTATTAAAAACTATTTGAATGAGTAAAAAACCCTTAATTCTTGGAATAGAAACTAGCTGTGATGAAACTGCAGCATCTATAATAACTGAAAATGACAAAGGAATTCCAACAGTTTTATCCAATATTGTTTCTAGTCAGGTAGATGTTCACAAAGAATTTGGGGGAGTAGTTCCCGAACTAGCCGCAAGATCACATATAGAAAAAATAGATTGGATTGTTGAAAAAGCAATTTCAGATAGTGGAAAAAAAATTGAAGAAATTGATGCTGTTGCTTCAACTGCTGGGCCAGGTTTAATTGTTTGTTTGTCAGTTGGTTTAAGTTTTGGAAAAGCTTTTGCAAGCGCAATTAATAAACCTTTTATAGCAGTTAACCATCTTGAAGGTCATGCATTAAGTCCTAAGTTAAATTCCCATTTAAATTATCCCTATCTATTATTATTAATTTCAGGAGGTCACTCACAGTATTTAAGTGTTCAAGGTCTTGGAAAATATAAAAGATTAGGAACAACTATTGATGACGCATTAGGTGAAGCATTTGATAAAACAGCTAAACTTTTAGGAATTGAATTTCCTGGTGGACCACAAATCGAGGTTTTGGCAAAAAAAGGAGATCCTGAAAAATATGATTTGCCTAAACCAATTTTTAATAAAGGTGGATGTAATTTATCTTTTGCAGGATTAAAAACTGCAATTTTAAAAATTGCAAAATCTATAAAAACAGATCAAGAAAAATTTGACTTAGCAGCCTCTTTTCAGAAAACTGTTGAAGAAATTCTTAATAAAAAAACAAAGATAGCATTTGAAGAATTTGAAAAAGAAAACAAATTAAAAGAAAAAGTTTTTGTAGTTGCTGGTGGTGTTGCTGCTAACAAAAAAATTAGATCAATGTTAATTAATTTATGTGAGGCTAAAAATTATAAAAGTATATTTCCACCAATAGAACTTTGTGGGGACAATGCTGCTATGATTGCAATGGTAGGTTTAGAAAAATATAAATTAAATAAATTTAATACTTTAGATTACCCAGCAAAACCTAGATGGCCTTTAGATGAAAAAGCTGCATTTTTAAAAGGTGCGGGAGTACAATTATAATGAATTATTGGTTATTAAAATCTGAGCCAGATGTTTGGTCCATTGAGCAACAAATTAAGGCTGGCAAAAAAGGTGCACCCTGGGATGGTGTTAGAAATTATCAAGCAGCAAACAATCTAAAAAATATGAAGAAGGGTGATCTATGTTTTTTTTATCACTCTAATATTGGCAAAGAAGTGGTTGGGATAGTAAAAGTAATTAAAGAACACTATTTAGATAAAACTGATAAGACTGGAAGATTTGTTGCAGTAACAGTCCAATTTAAAAGTAAGTTCTCTAAACCAGTGACCCTTGAAAATATCAAAAAAAATAAGGATTTAAGCGATTTAGCGCTTATTAAACAAAGTAGACTTTCAGTAATGCCAATTGATGATAAAAGCTGGAAAATTATAAATAACATGAGTAAAATTTAAAAAAAAATAATCCATGCCAAAAAAAAAGAAAAAAGCTAAATCTAAAAAAAAAACTAAAGTAAGAAAGAAAACTGCAGTTAAGAAAAAAACTAAAGTTAAAAGAAAAAAATCAAAAAAAATTTTAAAACAAAGTGAAAAATCTGCTCCTGAATTAATTATAAAAACTAAACCTGAGTGGATCAAAAGTAGTTTGGCCAACAAAAGTAAATACGAGCAAAAATATTCTCAATCTATAAAAAATAACGACGAATTTTGGAAAAAAGAAGGAAAAAGAATTACTTGGATTAAACCTTATAAAAAAATTAAAGATGTTAAATACAGTTCTAAAGAAGTAAAAATTAAATGGTTTGAAGATGGAACACTAAATGCATCTGCAAACTGTATCGATAGACATCTAAAAGATAAAAAAGATAAAACAGCAATAATTTGGGTTGGTGATGATCCAAAAGATAGTCAAAAAATTACTTACAAACAGCTTCATCAAAAAGTTTCTAAAGCAGCAAACGGTTTAAAAAAATTAGGTATTAAAAAAGGGGATAGAGTTACAATTTATCTTACGATGATACCAGAACTTGCTATTTTAATGTTAGCATGCGTTAGAATTGGTGCTGTCCACTCAATTATTTTTGGAGGTTTTTCAGCAGACTCTATTTCTGGAAGAGTGAATGACTGTGAGTCTGAATATATAATTACAGCAGATGAAGGTGTTAGGGGAGGAAAAACTATTCCATTAAAAGAAACAACTGATGAAGCATTAGAGAGCTGTCCTAATGTAAAAAAATGTATCGTTGTTAAACGTACAGGAAATTCAATTAGTTGGAATTATGATAGAGATGTTTGGTATCATGATTTAATTAAAGATGTTCCTTCACAGTGTGAGCCAGAGGAAATGAACGCAGAAGATCCTTTATTTATTTTATACACATCAGGTTCAACTGGAAAACCAAAGGGAGTTTTGCACACAACAGGTGGATACATGGTGTATGCATCAATGACTCATCAATATATTTTTAATTACAAACCAAAAGATATTTATTGGTGTACTGCTGATATTGGTTGGGTAACAGGTCACAGTTATATTATCTATGGTCCTCTTTCGAACGGTGCAACAACTATAATGTTTGAGGGAATACCAAACTATCCTGATAGTTCTAGATGGTGGCAAATAGTAGATAAATACAAAGTAAATACTTTTTATACTGCACCCACTGCAATCAGAGCTCTAATGAGAGAAGGTGATAAGCCTGTAAAAAAAACATCTAGAAAATCTTTAAAGTTACTTGGAACTGTTGGTGAACCAATAAATCCAGAAGCTTGGATGTGGTATTACAAAACAGTTGGAAATTCTAAGTGCCCAATTGTAGATACATGGTGGCAGACAGAAACAGGAGGGATATTAATTGCCCCTCAAACAGGTGCTATTCCTTTAAAACCTGGCTCTGCAACAAAACCATTTTATGGAATTAAGCCCATGTTGGTTGATAAATCAGGCAAAGAGATAAAAGGACCTGGAGAAGGAAGACTTTGCATAGCACAATCATGGCCTGGACAAATGAGAACAGTATATGGGGATCATCAAAGATTTATTGATACTTACTTTTCTCAGTTTGAAGGCAAATATTTTACTGGTGACGGATGTCGAAGAGACAAAGATGGATATTATTGGATTACAGGTCGAGTAGATGATGTAATTATTGTGTCAGGACACAACTTAGGTACAGCTGAAATTGAAAGTGCATTTGTAGCTCATCCAAAAGTAGCAGAGGCAGCAGTAGTAGGTTACCCACATGATATTAAAGGTAATGGATTATATTGTTATGTAACATTAAATGCTGGTGAAAGGGAAACTGGTGAACTCGAAAGAGATCTAAAACTTTGGGTAAGAAAACAAATTGGTCCACTTGCTACACCTGACTTAATTCATTTCACTCCAGGACTTCCAAAAACAAGATCTGGAAAAATTATGAGAAGAATTTTAAGAAAAATTGCTGCAAATGAACATGGTCAATTAGGAGACACAACTACCTTGGCCGATCCTAGCGTTGTTGATAGTTTGGTTGAAAACAGAAAAAATATTTAAAACTGTATTCTGTCTTTAAATTCTTTTTTAATAACATCCCATTTTAAAATAACAGAATTTAAAACTATTTTTCGATCAAGTGTTTTTAGCTCATCAGCTATTGGTGCCCATTTATACATTGATAAAGCACTTGGGTTGAAAGGACGATCATTATGATACTTTTCCCAATCAATATTAATTAGTCTTTCATCAAATTCTTTTTTTGCAACTTCGATGACATTTAAAGGCATGTTGTTCGTTGTCTCATCATCTAAAATTTTTAAAAAAATTTCCTTAGCTTTATCTAGTTCATTAAAACTAGAATTAACCTTTAAATAAGAAAAAGTAAAAAACGTTAAATCTTGAAGAGCAACAGAATATATATTCCATTTAGCTTCATTTACAGACTTCATAAATTCATCATTATCAAAATGAAGAACATATCTTGTCCCCATCCTAGTTTTTAAATAACTATAAAGTGTAACTTGAGATATCCATGCAGATTTTGTTTGAACAAACTCTTCTAACTCATCTAAAGTTTTAATTTTTTTTTTTGGTACAAAAGCTTTAAACAATGAAAAAAAATAAACTTTGAAATCACTCAATGATAAATCTTTCCAACTTAATTTTTTTTTATCCATAAAAAGTTAATTTTATTGAAATTATTAGAAAAAATTAACCTAATACGGCTAATTTTACACTTTTATTCTCTTTCATAATGGTTAAGGTTTTAACAGTTATAACTAAAAAAGAGAGGTATACATGGCGAAAAACGCTCAACACTGGGAAAAGACCAGAGGCTTGTTGTTTGTAACACTTGCAATCTGGGCTGTATTCTCAATGGGTATATTCCTTTTCGGAGCTGAAATGAACGAAGTTTCTGGACCTTTTGGGTATCCATTAACTTATTGGTTCACATGTCAGGGTTCTCTTGCAATATTTGTAATCCTTATTTTCTGGTTTGCAGGTAGACAAGAAAAAATTGATGAAGAGTTCGGCTTTAGTGAAAAAGGAGACGACTAATGATTAAGGGTAATTTTATAGATAACTTGCCTAAAGTTTATGGAATCTACACAGGTGGATTTATAGGTTTCATAATCTTAATGGCGATTGGTGAGCAGATGGGTATGTCTGCAAAAGCAATAGGTATTTGCTTTGTAGGTTTTACCATTTTCATCTACGCAGCAATTGGTTGGCTATCTCGAACAGCCCAAGCAAGTAACTATTACGTAGCTGGAAGAACGGTTCCAACTGTGTTCAACGGAATGGCAACAGCAGCCGACTGGATGTCTGGTGCTTCGTTCGTTGCAATGGCAGGTGGTATTTACTTCAAGGGTTATGGATATATGGCTTTGCTTGTAGGTTGGACAGGTGGTTATGTGTTAGTTGCAACTTTATTAGCACCATACTTAAGAAAATTTGGATGTTACACAGTTCCAGATTTCGTAGGTACTAGATACGGTGGTAATACTGCAAGATTGATGGCGGTTATCGTTTTAACTGTTGCATCATTCACATATGTGACTGCACAAATTAACGCTACAGGTACTATTGCAGCTGTTGCTTTAGATATCCCATTCCAATACGCAGTATATGTTGGACTAGTTAGTATTTTACTATGTTCAATGCTTGGTGGTATGAGAGGGGTAACTTGGACACAGGTTGCACAATACATTGTACTAATCATAGCTTACCTACTTCCAGTATTCTGGATCAGTAACAACATTGGTGCGGGTTTCTTCCCACATTTCATGTTAGCTGATGAAGTTGCTAGGATTGGTGAGTTAGAGCAACAGTATGGGTTTGTTAAAAACTCTGCTGCTGATTTAGCTACAGTACCTAAAGGGTTAGCTGGTATTACTAAGGCTCACTCTGAAGTAAACGCAACACCTTGGGCTTTCATCTCATTAGCATTAGCAATGATGATGGGAACAGCTTCATTACCACACGTAATGATGAGGTTCTTTACTACTCCAAGTGTAAAAGCAGCTAGAAAATCAGTAGGTTGGTCGGTATTCTTTATCTTCCTACTATATTCTTCTGCACCAATGTTAGCGACATTATCTAAACTTGCTTTGATTGATCCAAACTTACCAACAGGTATTATTGGTAAATCAATTGCAGAAGTTCAAGCAATCGATTGGTATCAAAACTGGAACCAAGCAAATCTGATGTTTGTAAACGACTTTAATGGAAATGGAACTGTTGAATTAAACGAGTTCTTCATGGGTGGTAAAGCCGTTGTATTAGCAACACCAGAAATTGCTGGATTACCATATGTAATCTCAGGTCTAGTTGCTGCTGGAGGTTTGGCAGCTGCGATGTCAACTGCAGATGGTTTGATTCTTGCAATCGCAAATGCAATCTCACATGATGTTTACTACAAAATGGTAGACCCTAAAGCTGAGACTGCTAAGAGACTAGTTGTTGCGAGGGTATTACTTGTAGTAATTGGTTTTGCAGGAGCAACTATAGCAGCAATGGAGATCCAAGGTATCTTAGGTTCAGTAATCTGGGCTTTTGACTTTGCGATGTCTGGATTGTTCTGGCCACTTGTACTTGGTGTATGGTGGAAGAGAGCTAATAAAGAAGGTGCTATAGCTGGTATGGTCTTAGGATTAGTTTCTGGTTTCGCGTATCTAGTTTGGGTACGAAGTGGTGGAAGCGGATTCTTAGGAATTACTCAGTTAACATTTGGTATCTTCGGATCTACTGTTAGCTTAGTGGCTATGGTTGTTGTAAGTTTAATGACTTCAGCACCGAGCGCTGCAACACAAAAAATGGTTGATGATTCTAGGGTACCTGCGGGTGCGTCTGTAATCGGCGGCCAAAAATAAATAATCTTTTTAAGGGGCGATTAATTTCGCCCCTTTTATTTCTTTTTAAGATCAAATATAAATCCCTTAATGTCAGCTAACTTTCATCCTTTAGTTTATATAATTGACTATATCCTTGGAATTATAATGTGGACTTTAGTTGGAAGAGTAGCAATGAATATCTTTCAAAGAGAAGACTCTGAATTTTTCTTTATGAAAGTTTTTGTAAAATTTACAAATCCCATATTGAGAATTTTTAAGCTTGTCACACCATCATTTATTATACAACCATTAGTGCCACTTTACGTAGCTTGGTTCTTTTTCATGATTAGATTTTATTTGATGCCTTGGATCTTAGGATATTCAGTTATGGGGATGTTGTCTTTTCCTCTTGAAAGTGAAATTTCTAGGCAGATTTATCAATTTTTTAATTCAATTAAATTTTAAAAATTGATACTAGTAAATCTAGATATCAATGAAAAATATACAAATATCACCTTCAATTTTATCAGCTGATTTTAGCCAATTAGGGAATGAAATAAAAAGACTTGAGGAAGGTGGGGCCGACATGATTCATGTAGATGTTATGGATGGACACTTTGTTCCAAACTTAACAATCGGCCCTCCAGTAATTAAAGCTCTCAGAAAACATTGTTCATTAAAATTCGATGTTCATTTAATGATTTCTCCAGTACATAAATACATAGAAGCTTATGCGGATGCGGGTGCAGATATAATTACTGTGCATCCAGAAGCAACTGACAATTTAGAAGATTCAATAAATAAAATAATAGATCTAAAAAAAAAGGTAGGAGTTTCTCTTAATCCTGAAACAAGTATAGATTTAATAAAAAATCTTTTAGATAAAATTGATTTAGTTTTAATAATGAGTGTAAATCCTGGGTTTGGTGGACAAAAATTTATGCCAGAAGTTTTAGAAAAAATTAAACAATTAAAAAAAATTAGAGAAATAGAAAAACTTAACTTTGATATTGAAATAGACGGTGGGATAAATTTTGATAATTGTAAAATAGCAATTGAAGCTGGTGCTAATATTCTTGTATCTGGTACAACGGTTTTTAAAAGCAATGATGGAGATATTAAAAAGAATATTAATTTATTAAAAACAAAATAAGTTAATGCAATCTCGAAATTCCTTAAATCTTTCTAATGGAATATTTTTTAAGTTAAAATCTTCATTTAAAAAATTATATAAAAATTCAAATTTTTATGAAAAACGAATTTCAAAAACTTTTGATAACAATTTTGAATATAAACCAAGTCCTCATCTTTTATCTTCAATTATAAAGTATCAGAAAAAAAAATATAAGATTGAAGATTTTGTAACTGAAACTATCTGGACAAACAATATTTCTTCTAAAGACTTTAAAAAACTAAACAATTTTTTTTGGTTTTTTAGTTTGGATTTAAAATCATCCAAAGAAACCACGCAATCTATTATTCTCAATTGGATTAATAAAAATGAAAAATTTGATGAAAATATTTGGGAATTCAATATTACTGCAAAAAGAATTATTGCTTGGCTTTCCAATCATCAGTTAACTTATGAAGATAGTAATGAGGAATATAGATTATATTTTAATCATATGCTTCAAAAACAAACTAACCATTTATTAAATGAGATCAAAAATTTAGATGAAACAGAAGAAAAACTGATTGGCTGTGCGGCAATAATTTTAACAGGTTTAGCGTATAAAGATGAGAAAAATTATTTAGAGAGTGGTTTAAATATATTAAAAAATTTAATCAAAAACTCTCTTGATAAACAAGGTTTTCCCAAATCAAGAAATATTCAAAATTTAGTTTTTTATCTTAAATATCTAATCATTATTAGAGAATGGTTTAAAGAATCACAAAATCCAATTCCAGAATATGTTGATGAAACTATATATTATTTAGGATCCAGTTATGCTTTTATATGGCAAAACATAAAACAAGATATCTTTTTTAATGGAAATTATTCATCTAATCATAATGAATTTGACCAATATTTAAAACGATTTGGATATACTTTTAAAAATGAAATTAATGAGTTAGCTGGGTATACAATATTACAAAATAAAAAATTTATCCTTGCAGCTGATATTGGATCAAATCCTGAAAAAATATATACCAAAAATTATCAGGCAGGCGCCTTATCTTTTGAAATTTTTTCTAACGATAAAAAATTAATTTCAAATTCTGGATATTATCCAGATCCAAAAAACAGACTGAATAAATTTTCCAAAAGCACTGCTTTGCAAAGTACACTTTCAATTGAAGATTATTCTTCATGTGATTTTATTAAAGCTGGAGATAATTTTTTGATACAAAAAGATTTAAAAATTGAAAATAAAAATATAGTTTTTGAGAAGAATTATTGGAAAATTTCAGCTAGTCATAATGGTTACTTGAAAAAGTTTAAATTAGATCATCATAGAGAAATAGAATTCTATCCTGAACAATTTAAATTTATTGGTCATGATAAAATAGTAAGGAAAAATCCTGATAAGCAAATTAAATTTGATATTAGATTTCATCTTCATCCCGACTCTAAAGTTATGAAAACACAAAATAATAAGTTTATATTAATACAATTAGAAGATGAAGGTTGGCAATTTAGTTGTGATAACTATGATATAAATATTGATAATGGTTTATATTTCGGTAATAAAAATTCGTATCAAGAAAACCAAAATATATTTATCTCTGGCATGAGTAATGAAAGTGAACAAATAATTAAATGGGAAATAAGTAAAATTTAATGAAAAAAATAAAGACAGCTCTTATTTCTGTATCAGATAAAAATAATTTAAAACCAGTTTTAGAAATTTTAAAAAAATATCAAATCAAAATTATTAGTTCTGGCGGAACTTATAAAGAAATAAAGAAATTAAAATTTAATTGTTTAGAAGTATCTGATTTTACAGATTCTCCTGAAATTTTAGAGGGAAGAGTTAAAACCTTGCATCCAAAAATACACGCAGGAATCCTTAATAAAAGAAATAATAAAACACATTTAAATGACTTAAAAAAAAACAATTTTGAAAATATTGATCTAGTAATTGTAAATTTTTATCCCTTTGAAAAAACTTTAGAAACTACAAATAATCATAAAAAAATAATTGAAAATATAGATGTGGGGGGTCCCACAATGGTTAGGTCTGCTGCTAAAAATTATAATGATGTAACCGTGATTACCTCTTCTAATCAATATCAAGAATTAATTGATGAGATGAATAAAAATAACGGAGCTACATCATTAAATTTCAGAGAAAAACTATCAAGAACAGCTTTTACAGAAACTGCTTACTATGACTCGATAATCTCAAACTATTTTAATAAAAAAGCAAACATACACCTGCCAGATAAAAAAGTTTTTTCTGCAAATTTAATTGAAAAACTTAGGTATGGAGAAAATCCACATCAATTCAGTGGATACTACTCAAAAAATTTAAAAACTAATTTAAAACAAATTCATGGAAAGCAACTAAGTTATAATAATTATAATGATATATTTGCTGCCTTGACTATTTCAAAATCATTACCAAAAAATAAAGGCACAGTAATTGTAAAACATGCAAACCCTTGTGGTGTATCAATAAATTCAAATCCTATAGATAGTTATAAATCTGCATTAGCATGTGATCCCATAAGCGCTTTTGGGGGAATAGTCTCTTGTAATTTTAAAATAACGAAAAATCTTGCAGTTGAGCTAAATAAACTTTTTTTAGAAGTAATTATTGCTAATGGTTTTGATAGTAACGCCTTAAAAATACTTAAAACTAAAAAAAATTTACGTGTAATTGATGCAACAAATTATTCACTCAGTGAAATTACAAAATTCAATTCATCAAACGAAGCAATATTAGTTCAATCTGAAGACTTAAAAATATTTAAAAATACAGATTTTAAAGTTGTATCTAAAAGAAAACCAAACCCTAAGATGCTTAGAAATCTAATTTTTGCATTCAATGTTTGTAGATATGTCAAATCCAACGCAATAGTTCTTGCAAGAAATGAATCAATTGTTGGTATTGGATCAGGTCAACCAAGCAGATTAGATAGCTGCGAGATAGCAATTAGTAAAATGATAAAATTTAATTTATTTGGAAATAATTTAGTTGCAGCATCAGATGCTTTCTTTCCATTTGTAGATGGAATTGAAAAATTAGTTCAATCAGGAGTTCAAGCTGTAATTCAGCCTTCTGGATCAATTAGAGATAAAGAAATTATTAAATTTGCAAATGAAACAAATACAATTCTACTCTTTTCAAAGACAAGACATTTCAGACATTAGTAATTTTATCTATCTTAGCAGCTAAAATAAAATCATTTTCTGAGAGGCCTTTGATTGCATGTGTGGTAATTTTAATTTCTGCATAACCCCAACCAAAATTTATATCTGGATGATGACCCTCTTCCTCAGAAATTTTACCAACTTCATTAACAAAATTTTGACTTTTTAAAAAGTTTTCAAATCTAAATTTTTTAAATAGAAAAAATATTTTATTTTCATCTTCTATAATATCCCAGCCATCAACTTTCTTCTGATATTTATGAATTTCAGATACATCAAAAGGAAGGACTCCACCTTCACAAGGTAAACATTTTTTTCTTAAAAGATCATCACTCATAAAATTTGGAGCGGGCAAAGGGGGTCGAACCCTCGACCTTCTCGTTGGCAACGAGACGCTCTACCACTGAGCTATGCCCGCTTAAAAAAAATATTATAACTAAACACTTTTTTTAATTCAATCAATACTAATTTACATTTTCTATGTTATATTTAATTTTATTATGAAAAAAGAAGATCTACCAATTAATATTCCCGTATTTCCATTAAGTAATTTTATCATTTTTCCAAAAACTACAGTCCCATTAAATATCTTTGAACCTCGTTATATTGATATGATTAACGATAGTATGAAATCAAATAAAATAATAGGAATGATACAACCTCAATCATCTAGCTATCAAAAAGTTCAACCTGAGCTTCATAAAGTGGGTTGTATTGGTAAAATAACTAGTTTTAGAGAAACAGATGACGGTAGATATTTAATAGAATTAAAAGGTGTCATAAGATTTAAATCTGTCGAAGAATTAGATACTTTAACTAAATATAGAATCTTACACGTAGATTATAGTGATTACATTCAAGATTTAGATAATAAAAAAGAAGATCTTAAATTTTCAGATTTAGAGTTAATCTTTAAAGACCTAAAGTCTTTGTTTGAAAAAAAAGGTTTCATCATTAATTGGAAAGCACTGGAAAAACAAAGTCTAGATGAAACAATAAACGCCTTATCTATGGCCTCACCTTTTTCTCTAGAGGAAAAACAAGTTTTATTAGAAGCTCAAAATTTAGATATTAGAAAAAATAAAATTGCTGAGATATTAAAAACATATACTCACGACATCTATGAAAATAACACTATTCAATAATCAATAACTCAAACCAGTATCTGCTAATTTTTTTAGCATGTTATTTATAGAATTTTTGCCTCCTATATATTTTAAAGAACTTAAAAGTAAATTATTCCTAACCTTACTTTCATGGTTAAAAAATTCATAAATAAAGTCAATGCCGTTTGAAAAAATATAATTTCTATGTTTTGTATTTTTTTGAAATTCTTGATTAACAGAATTATTTATTGGTAATCCAAGATCTATTTTATTTTGAATTATCTCTAATAATATTTTTATATCTCTAATCGTCATATTAAATCCTTGTCCAGCTAAGGGATGTATTTTGTGAGTTAATTCACCAAAAGCCAGAATATTTTTATGATAATAATTTCTTAAACTTGCAGAGAATAATTTAAATGAAGATATTTTTTTAATTTTTTTTATTTTATATTTTGGATTATATAAGTTTATAAGTTCTATTAAATTCTTTTTTTTAATTTGAGCACTATTTTTTATAGAATAAACAACAGAAGTTTCTTTATCAGAAATAGGTAAAAATGCCAAAGGTCCAATCTTTGTAAATACTTGTCTTGCAATTATATTATCAATTTTCTCGTGTTCTAGTATTAAAGTGTAAGCTAAGCTTTTATATTTTTTGATAATTTTTTTACTAAAAAATTTTTTTGCAATTACATTTGTAAAATTTAAATTTATTAAGAGATTATATTTATTCTGAATATTTTCTAAATTTATTTGATTTTGTATTTTAAAAAATTTATTTTTTTTGAGACTTTTTTCTAAAATATTATAAAGATCAAAACTTCTAACCATTGAAAAAAGTTCTTGATTATTATTTTTAAACTCCAATAATTTTTCTTTATTTAGTTTGTCAGAAAGAATTTCTATTTTATTTAATTTCCAAATTATTTTATTAATATTGACTATATTATTATTAAAATATTCAACATTACTTCTTGTAATACCTATTGTTCTAGATTGATCTATTATTTGTTTTTTTTTATCTCTTAAAATATCTACATGTATATTCTGATTAACTAAAGCTTTAGCTAAAGCTAAACTAGTTAGTCCACTTCCTATTAAACAAATCCTCATATTATTTTTAATTTTAACAACAAAAATTAGATGATACAAAGTGGTATAATTGATTTGTATAAATGGATATTAAAAAAACAGCTAATTTATTACTTAATTTTACTTTAAAACGATTAGCAGAAATATCTGGTATATTAATTTTCTCTGCTGGTATTCTTTTATTTATTGCACTTTTTTCATATTCACCTGAAGACCCTAACTTTATTTTTCCTAAAGATACTGAAATTAAAAATTTGTTAGGGTTTCAAGGAAGTTTTATTTCTGATCTGTTTTTTCAATCTTTTGGATTTATTGCTTATCTAATTTCTTTCACATACATAATTACTGGAATTAATATATTTCGATTAAAAGAATTTTTTTTAATAATTGAAAATACATTTATAGCAATATTATACACTACAATTGGAACACTATTTTTAAACCATTTTTATTCTGATGCTTTTACACTTTACATAAATGGAAATGGAGGTTTTGTTGGAGACTATTTTGGACAAACTTTTTTAAACTCAATAATTCTTATAAATGAAACATTAATTTACTATGTCTTAGTTATACTGATAATTACTTTATTTTTATTAAGTATAAATTTCCATCCAATTAAATTTTATAAATTTTTAATTAAAATTTTTCAATTTTTGAATAAAAAAGAAAATAAATCTTACACTGATAAAAGTGAACTTATAAGCGAATATATTCCTCAAGAGGAAATCAAAAACTTAATACAGGAAGACTTACCATTTATTAAAGCAGAGAATAAATCAAACTCTATAAATAAATTTCAATTACCAAAAATAGAATTGTTAAAAGTTCCAACCAAGAAAGAAAGAGAAAACTCAAATAAAAATGAAACAAATGATCCTAAATTTTTAGAAAAAATTCTAATGGACTTTGGAGTTAAGGGGGAAATTCAGAAAGTAAGTCATGGACCAGTTGTAACACTCAATGAATTTGAGCCAGCTGCTGGAGTAAAAGTTTCTAAAATTATAAATTTATCAGATGATATCGCTAGAAATACTAGCTCTGAATCTGCTAGAATTTCAACTATACCTGGGAGTAATACTATAGGAATTGAATTACCTAATAATTCAAGAGAAAACGTTTATCTCAGTGAAATTCTAAATAATGTCGATTTTAAAAAGAAGGAAACAAAATTACCAATAGCTCTTGGTAAAAATATTTCTGGAAAACCTGTTGTAGGAGATCTATCTTCTATGCCGCATTTACTGATTGCTGGTACCACAGGTTCAGGAAAATCTGTTTGTATCAATACAATTATTTTATCTCTTCTTTACCGTCACACACCTGAAAGATGTAAGTTTATATTAATTGATCCTAAAATGCTTGAGCTTTCAACATATGAAGGCATACCACACTTACTTTGCCCTGTAATAACTGAAGCTAAGAAAGCTGCATCAGTTCTTGGTTGGGTAGTAAAAGAAATGGAAAGTAGATACAGGTTGATGACAAAAGAAGGAGTTAGAAATATTGATGGTTACAATGCCAAGCACAAACTTCCAATGCCCTACATAGTGGTAGTGGTAGATGAAATGTCAGATTTAATGTTAGTGGCAGGAAAAGAGATAGAAAACTATATTCAAAAATTATCTCAAATGGCTAGAGCAGCTGGAATTCATATTATTATGGCTACGCAAAGGCCTAGTGTCGATGTAATAACAGGTACAATTAAAGCTAATTTTCCAACAAGAATATCTTTTCAAGTAACTTCAAAAATAGATAGTAGAACAATTTTAGGTGAACAAGGAGCAGAACAATTATTAGGAAAGGGAGATATGCTTTATATGTCATCTGCTAACAGAATAGTAAGAATTCATGCTCCATTTGTCTCAGATAATGAAATAGAGAAAATAAACAATTTCTTAAGATCACAAGCTGAACCAGACTATATTGATGAAATCTTAAATTTTGCAGATGAGAAAGAGTTAGGATCAAATACAGATCAAGGAGATAAAGATGAATTATATCAACAAGCTGTTGAAATAATTAGATCTGAAGGAAAAGCCTCTACCTCTTTTTTACAAAGAAAACTTCAAATTGGGTACAATAGAGCTGCACGAATAATTGATATGATGGAAGCTGCTGGAATTGTTAGCAAAGCAAATCATGTGGGTAAAAGAGACGTTCTTTGATGTTGAGATTGTTTCTATTAGTTTGTCTAATTAGTTTATCTAGCGAGGTAAATGCAAATAATAAAAATCAAATAATTAATAAATTAAAAGATACTTTAAATTTAAATTTTGATTTTGAGCAAGATATAAATGGAAAAATTGAGTTTGGGAACTGTACAATTCAATATCCAAAAAAAATGTTTTGTGTGTATGATCGAAAAAACAAAGTTATAGTTTCAAATGGAAAATCTTTAGTTATAAAATCTACTTCGAGCTACTATAGATATCCATTGGACAAAACACCATTAAATTTTATTTTAGATAAAAATTTCTTATTAAAAAAAATATCCGAATTAAATGAAGAAATTATTAATAATTCTCTGGTCAAATTTACAATAAATGAAAATAATCAATCAATAGAGATTTTTTTTGATATAAATAATTATAATTTAATTGGCTGGCAAACTAAGGATATTTATCAAAATATTGCTGTCACACTTCTTTATTCAATTAAATCAAATCAAATTGTTGATGAAAAAATATTTAAAATTCCTCTTCAAAATTAAATTTTAACAATTTCTGATTTAAATATTTTCATTCCTCTAGCTAGATAATTATTAAGTGCATTTTTATGATCCAAAGAACACGTATGAAGCCAAACTCTCTCTACATTTTGTTGAAATGATTTTTTAATAGCATCCGATAGTAAAAATGAGCCTAATTTTTTATTTTGATATTCTTCTAATATTCCAAAGTACGCGATCTCTACTTCTTTTTTATCTGAATGAATAATTAATTCGAAAAAACCAACTAAATCTTTTTTATTTTTTAATACAAATGTTTTAACATTTTTGTTAGATACGTATTTGATCCACTGCTCTTCTGTCCATATTAATCTATCGATCCATTTATGTTTTTTACCTATATTTTTATAAAAAAATTTATTTAACTGAAAATCAATCGGTTCAATTAAATTAACTTTGTAATCTTGTGAAGGTAGTTCACCGTATTTTAAATCATGCAGTGAGTTTATTTCTAAATAATTTCTTTTAACTTCTTCTGTCACTCGACCATTTTTCCAACACGTTCACCGCCAAATAAATGAAAATGCAAATGAGGGACCTCTTGACCACCATGTTCACTAATATTAGCCAGTGCCCTATAACCTTGACCTACTTCTGTTGAAATACCAAGCTTTTTTGCAACTATGCTAATACCTTTCAAAAGACCGGCCATCTCTTCTGGTGATGCATTGATACTAAAATCGTCAAGATCTATGTATTTTCCCTTAGGAATTACTAGAGCATGAACTTTCTTTTGTGGGTTAATATCATGGAATGACAAGACATAATCATCTTCGTAAATTTTATTACAAGGTATCTCTCCACGTAAAATTTTAGCAAAAATATTATTCTCATCGTAGTTCATTTTTTTCTTTTTTCTAATTCTTCCATTACTTCTTCAATTTTTACATCATTAGCTTCTAAATACATTAGCAGATGATAAAAGACATCAGCTGCTTCGTGAATTTTGTTTGTATTTTCCTCTATAGCTTCAATTAATTCATCAATTTCTTCTAAGACCTTTGCTTTACTAAGAGATTTGTCTGTAAGCAATTTGTTTGTATATGAACCTTCAACTGGATTAGTTTTTCTTTCTCTTGCAAGTTTAATTAAATTTTCTAATGTATTAAGCATATTAAATTCTAACAGGTATTCCTTTTGAATCCAAATATTCCTTCGCCTCTTTTACAGAGTGTTTGCCATAATGAAATATTGATGCTGCTAAGACTGCACTAGCATTTCCCAATTTAATTCCATCAACTAAATGATCCAGATTCCCTACTCCCCCCGAAGCAATGACAGGAATATTTACCCTGGATGAAATTTTAGACATAAGCTCAATATCATAACCTACTTGAGTGCCATCTCTATCCATTGATGTTATCAATAGCTCGCCTGCCCCACTACTTTCCATTTTTGATGCAAATTCTATTGCATCAATTCCAGTATTATTTCTTCCACCGTGTGTAAAAATTTCCCATCTGTCAGCATTTTTTTTAGCATCAATAGCAACCACTATACATTGTGAACCAAATTTTTTTGAGCTTTCAACTACTACCTCAGAATTTTTAACTGCTGCC